>JABDHH010000008.1 GCA_013285585.1 Chlamydiota bacterium | reverse complement strand
GTTTCAAGTGGAAGGAGTATATCCCCTGACATTCCTTTATGAACACGGTCAGTCAAGACTTTTTTTATGGAATTGATTTTTTGATATTGAAATCATTTTTCGCTTTATTTATAATGTGTATTAAAACGGTGATTCTCTGTCGGAAATCAATTCTAATTTGACCCTGCATGGGTTTTCGGAAAGAGCGCAGATCATTCAAGAAATCCAAGCTCAATGTACTCGCGCAGAAAAAGGTGAAAAGGTTGACTTAAAACAAACCGAAGAGAAGCTTGCCTTCCTTGTGCAACGATTGAACAAGGATGAACAAGCGATCAATACCGGGATAAAAATCACACGAGAGGTTCGCAAGGAATACGATCTTCACAAGAAAGATTTAAACGGCTTGAATGCCAGAGTGAAAACGCTTTCTGCAAAAGCGAGTATCATACCTGCATGGGTAAAACCGATTTGTTGCACAGGTCTTGCTATAGGTGTAATAGGTTTAGTGGCCTTCATCGTCCATAAAACAGGTGTTTTGTCATCACCGCCACCGACAATGCCAACCCGACAACCTCCACAACCTCCACCGAACGTTGTATGCACTCCTCAAAATCCGTTCACTTCATACTATGAGGATTGGTTGCTCCAAGCCCAAACGCCAACGTCACCGGCGCCCAGCGCGTCTGCAGCGTTAAGGAGCACTAGGTCGCCAATAGTCCAAACTCAAATTCCAGTAAAAATCCCAACTTACACAAAACCTCCTGACCTTTCTGTTGACTTCGACTTTCTGTCAGATCCTTTTGCTTTTCAGTCTCAAAATACCACTCTTAGTGATAGCGGTATCTCCTCAGTTGACTCTTACCCTCTGTCGGATCTTTTTGCTGCCGAACCATTGATATCATCAAAAACGCCAGACACATTATCAAATACTCATCAATCGGTTCCTGATCCAGTGATTTCAAATTCTATTACTAATGTTGAAGTGCTTAAGCACGATCAATCGTTTCTTATTTCTAAAATTGGAGATTTTGCAGGAATTATATTAGGGGGTAAGATAGGAGCTGCAATCGGCAAATGGATGGCGGAGACGGTTATTGACGCCAAGGCCTATGTACTTTTTAGTAGAATCACGCGTCTACCAAGTGGCCACCAAGCTGAGGCCTGGTTACAGGCAATGCGCAACCTAAATACACAGAGCCTATCCATCTATGCATTAGAAGACTTTCAGTCGATCCCTTTTCTACACCTGACATCTTCGGTAAGGGCAGCCAATCGTCCTTTCGTGGGTCGATGTACGACGATAGCATCCGTAGTGGGAAATTTTGCACTTCCTATGATAGCAAGAGCAGCTATAAACTTCGTGTATGAAAATATTGCATAAAAGCCATCCGCCTCTACGATGAGAGATGGTCGCCCAAAGACACCGCGAGAGTTTTAATTGATGAATGCGGCATTACTGAAAGGCAAAGAATAAGAGCTTGTCTACTTTTATAAAAATATGACCTGTAGAGGCACCAATGGAAATTCCTGTTTATCATGTCGATGCATTTACCGATCGCCTATTCTCTGGAAATCCGGCAGCGGTTTGTTTCCTTCCACATTGGCTAGAAGATCAAATTTTGCTGGCGATCGCGCATGAAAATAATCTCCCAGCTACAACATTTTTAGTAAAAACAAGCGAAAATTATCATGTCCGCTCGTTTACGCCGAATGAAATTCCCTTATGCGGGCATGGTACACTGGCTGCTGCATACGTTATTTTTAATAAAGTGCATCCACAATTGCACGAAGTGGTGTTTGAATCTGCTTCAGGAAATTTGAATGTTAAAAAAGATAGAGAGTTCATTGTTTTGAATTTTCCACAAAAAATAGGAAAATCTATACCGATTCATTCTATTTTGAAAAAAGGATTTCACATAGAGCCGGAAGCGGTTTTACAATATGAAAAAGAGCGCTGTATCCTTGTATTTCATCATCAAAAAGATGTGGAAAGCCTCGCGCCCGATATGTCTATCTTAAAAAAGTACGAATGTCCTGGCATTGTGGTGACAGCGCCTGGCGAAAAAGTGGATTTTGTTTCGCGAACTTTTTATCCCCATAAAGTGAATCAGGAAGACCAGGTGACAGGTGTTTCTCACTGTATGCTTGCGCCTTATTGGGCAAAGCGTTTGGGAAAACATATTTTAGCAGCGCATCAACTGTCTGCAAGAGGGGGATATGTAAAATGCGAAGTCTTAGATCATCGTGTATTACTCAGCGCTAAAGCAGTGCTATATCTGCAAGGCAGTATTTTTTTATGAAGGGTGCTGTGCAGGAGGAGTGGGGTTGAAGAGAATCGTCCAAATCCCGCCTGCGCAAACAAGCGCGATCCCAATCCATGCTATGAAATTTGGAATCTCTCCATAAATAGCCCAATCGAGGATGACCGAATAGACCACAGACGAGTAGACGAATGGCCCAAGCACCGTGGCCTTCGCGAAATGATAGGAGCGGAAGTTGAACCATTGCATGGCCATCGTGAAAATCCCGATCGCAATGATTCCGCACCAATCCCAAAATGAAGGCCAGACCCATTGGTACAGGCTCACCGGAAGACAAGTGATCGCCGTGATCCCGAAATAATAAAACATCACCGTATGATTTCTCTCAGTATAGGATAAGAGCCTATTGGTCACGATGCTGAAACTCAGTATAATTCCGGCAATAAGGGCAAAAAGCGCACCCGGATTGACGATCGATTTGGTGGGCTGCAAAATCAAAGCGATGCCGATAAATCCCCCGATTACGCCCGGCCAAAGCAAATGATTGATCGGCACCTTGCGCCAAATCCGAAGAACCAACGGAACAAAGATTGGACCCGCGCTATTCAAAAGCATCGCATTCACCAAAGATATTTTTTGGACTGCAAGAAAAACTAGCCCAAATCCGATGACGCCTCCGACAAAACTTCGAAAGAAAAGCAATCCGAACCGCTCTGTTCTGAGCATTCCCCAACCATGGGCATAAAGCCAGGGTAAAACTAAAATCCAACCAATGAATCCCTGAAACATCAGGATCATCGAAAGAGGGACATTTTTACTCGTATATCTCGATATCAGAGATAAAATGGCCAAGAACAGCATAGCAAGCAAAATATAGGAGATCCCCAAAGTCAAGTGGTGGCGGTGGGAGCCGGACTGGCTTTCTTCTGTATTCATTTTTGTTGCCCTCCTTATAAATCGTAGCATAATCTTTAGCAAGCGTGTGGAGGGATCAATCGACCCAATGAAGAATGTTGCGAATGATCGACCATCTGGGTGTTAACTCTGTGATATTCTCCCCTTTTAACCAGAAACGGGTCATTTTGTCTCTAAATCCCGACTGCTCTTTGAGGATGAGCCAGTTATTCAGGAACGAAATCCAGTGAGTCGCTTCTAGAGCAGCAGGATAGGCAAAATAGCATTGGCCAAGCTGACCGGCATAATCGATGGGAACGAAACTAGGATGGTTCAAACACCAGGCAGTCGCTTGCAACCGGGTCGAAAGAGTGGCATCTACTTGACCATTTAGCATCGGGGGCATCATGGAAGCGCTGCCGTTTGGAAGATTCAGAATGTGCGCATGAGGAAAATGGTGCTCGGCCGAATGGATAAAATATCCGAATGCGAGGATTTTTAATTGATTGTTCCTCGCTACGGAATTTAGAGCCATGAATTCCTCCGCGCGTTTCACAGGGACGATTAGGACGATATTCTGCTCTTCGTACGGCTGGCTAAAATTCATCGTCCTGAGCCGGCTTTCATCCATGATGATCGCAGACATAGCGATATCGAACTCCCCATTTGCAATTTGCTGATCCAACTGATCGTAATTGATTGGAATGAACTCTATGATGCAATCAAGATCGCGAGCCAATTGATAGGCGTAAGCGATGTCGTATCCGGCGATTTCTCCATAATGATTCATATAGGAAAAAGGCATGTCCAGAGGCGAATATCCAACTCTCAAGATCCCTTTACTCAATATGCGATCGAATGGGTCTCCCAATTCCACCGTGGGAGTAGGAGGAGGGCTCGTATAAATTTTGGCATGGACCGGCTGTGGAATGACATCGGTGATCCTTAGATCCATATACTTGTTTTGTAAACTATCCTTGATGTGAACGGTATGCTTGACAATTGCGAGGATCGTTCCCGAGACGATCAGTATGGCTGTGAAGTGGAGTCCTAGCCGTTTCCAATTGATCCGCAAGGTACCGTAGTAAGAGTACAGAGCTAAAATGATGAAGGTTAAAATGCTTGCTGAACTGATGAGTACCTGAAAGTTCATGGTAATGGCTGTGACTTGCTTGAACACTTGGAGCGATTGTTCTGGAAAATGGAGCTGCTCGATCAAAAAAGAGACCGTATTATAGGTAGCGACCGAGGATCCGACTGACATAGGAAGCATGAAAATGGAAATAACGGCCATTTCCCAGCCTGTAAATGGATGGCGAAAATAGAATGAGATGAAGAGAATAAAAAAGAGAATCATGCAATTGCCGATCTGTCCGAAGCTATAGCAGATGGGCAGAACGGTTTGGGAAGTGGCTTGGAAATTTGGGTCCCCTTCATGGTGTTTTTTTCCCAATTTTTTCATGTACATGATAATGAAAGGCAACGCCAGCGTAGGCAGCGCTGTAACGAATGGGAGCAGACAGACTGTCTTAAATGCCTTGATTGTCTCTTTATAAGTCAGAGGGGTCAGGCTTGAGAGAAGCGCAGGAAGGATCCAAAAAGTAATGAGTAAGGCGGCGAAAATGAAAGCGAAGACATAAAAGCCGAGGGCATGGATCTCTTCAAATGAGATAGTGCCGAATACGACGGAGAGATGCGCGAAGATCCCGATCGGAGAAGCGAGGGCGATCCAATACAGGATCTTTTCGATGAGCTGCGTCCCTTTTTCTAAAAAGGAAAGAACCGGCTCCTTGCTGCTCAGATGCATCAAGGCGACGCCGAATATGAAGCCGAATGCGGCGATCGCGGGGATGATATTGTTCACCAGATCGTAAAGAGGATTTTCCGGTACGAGGTAGTTGAGAAAGTTTCTGGCTAACTTTGCGCTTTCATCTGTTCCCGCTTCGATTGTCGTGAACATGGGTTGAGGAATCATCAAGTTCAATGCGAAGATCATGAGGAAGATGATGCCCCAGAGCGTAACCCAGAACGGCCAGCCGCGTTTGAATAGTTTTTTACCTAAGGCAGGAGTCATGGATCCCAGGCCATGGATAAGGGAGATGCAGATATAAGGCAGGGCCACCATTTGGAGAAGCATAAAATAGATTTCTCCGATGGGCTGGATGGCGTTGCAAAAAGGTCCGAAAAAAAGACCGGTTGCAACTCCTAAAATTGCGGCGGCGAGAATTTGATAACCAAGTGATAACCACATCAAGTTTGATCGAAGTCCTGGTCTCGCTCGTTGTGAAGCATTTCTTCGTCCTCTTCATCCAACGGGATTTTGTTTTCTTTCGTTTTTTTCTGATTGTTTCCCTGGTCGGCCGCTTGGTCCTGGGTCTTTGGATTGCCGGACATCGATATCGATACTTGAGGGGGCTTTGTTTTCGAGGGTTGCTGGTTGGCAGGAGGCTGCGGCTGCTCTTCTAAAGGAGACCAGTTGGGTTGATTGGGAGGGGGCGGAGCAGGTTGTTGTTGCCCTTGTTTCTGCTTTTTTTGAGGCGCGGCTTGGCCTTGGGGCTGTGTAGGCGGCTGAGCGGCTTGCCCTTTATTATTCTGAGTTTTGCCGGGAACAGTTTTAGTCGGAGAGGGCGGAGGCTGCTGCGGCCCAAGCGGTGATAAATCCATCGAAGGCTCTACTGGCTGACCAGGTTTCGATTCCCCTGTTGGGACGGGATTTTTTGGAAGAGCGTTAGGATAAGACGAGGGCGCGGGAGGAAGATTTTTGTTCTGGTTGTTGGGGGCCGCCGGCTCCTGCAAAACTTTTTCCAGCGGGATATTCTCCGGCTCTTGCTCGGTTTCCTTTGGGATAGGCTTTGGAGGAGGGGGAGGAGGCCGCAGCGCCTTTTCAATTTCCGCTTGTCGTTTTTTTATAAAATTATAGTAGGCGTTCCCCCATCCGATCAGTATTCCGTTCTTGAACGCCAAGGGGGTCATATTCAGGGGCGTCATCCGGCTCTGCCCTAAGACTCTTCGGCTGGTGACATAAAACCATACGTCATAAGTATCATCGTCCAGAATGAATATTTGATCGCTGTAGGGGTGGCGCATGATTTTCAGAACTTGAACTTGGTTCATTCCCCGTTCCAAACGGGAAATATGGAACACATTCACTTCTGCAATGTCGGCATCGCTTAGGCAATTATTTGGCATGCATCCATAAAAGATGCTGAAGATCAAAAGGAAACAAGCGAGCCTCATGAGCGACACCTCTTCCTCTTAGCCAATACTGCATCCGATTTCTGTTGTCAACGTATGAGGGTGTTATACCGCGCCTTTAATGCTCGGTAAACCGGTCTGGATCGGCTTCCTTTTCGCCTTTGAAGAAATAGCGTCTCCGCTTTTTCTTTTTTGCGGCTTCTAGAGGAATCTGGCTTTGACCGGGCACAGGTCCGGCCAAAAAGATAGGGAGCGGAGGGCGTTCTTGGGGGGCGCGCCCTTTCTGCTCTTCAGGCTGTGAAAGCGAGACGGATGGAGAAGCGTCTCGTCTCCGATCGAAATCTGTCTCAAGATCGCGTGCCGCCTGAATTTGGAAATTCGGAATCAGCGGCTCTTCGGCTTTTTTCTTGAGATCGCTGGTCTCTTTCTTTGTCAGGAATCGAGCTTCGATTGAGACGTCCCTCCGTTTCTTTTCATTTGCCGAAGATTCTTCGAGAGGTTGCGCTCGATTCGGAGCAGAATCGATTTTTTTCGATCCTTCTAGAGGGTCGTTCCTTGTATTTTTGTTTAGAAGAAACGATGCCTTGCTTGGCACGTTGTGTTGTATCTGATGGGCGGAAGCATCGTTGAAATCGAATAACGCTCGCTGTCCGATGAGAGAGCGGGGGGCTCGAGAAATATTTCCCTCTTTATGCTCCGTTCTGAAGCGCGGCTGATGTTTGAATGAGGAAAATGAACCGTTTTGTTGAGGATCGAGGCTGTTTTTAGAGATAGCTTCAATGAACTCGTCTACCAAGGGTTTCAATTTTGCGAGCGCAGCTCGAAGAGGAGCTGGCCGAGGGTCGCCGAGAAAGGAGGAAGTAGAAAGAGTTTGGATAGCGATCCGCACTTCCTCAACGAGTTTGTGGGCTTTTGAAGCCAGTCGTTCCGATTCGGCTCCTTGCGCCAATGTTTTTGCAAGAGATCCTCGCATCCCTTGCTTTGCATCGAGAAGATTTCCATTTTGAGGATGTTGATTTCCTGGTTTTCCTGTGGGAAGGAAGTTCTTGTCTGGACGGCTGCTATCCGCGGGTAAGGTTTCGATCCACCGCTCTATTTGTTTCTTAGCAATCTGGAGGGTGGGCAAAAAACGGACCGCGTGGGGAAACCGTTCGCTTGAAAACCCAAACGGCTTGCTGAAGACCCGCTGAGCAATTAAAGCGGTTCCGCTAAATCCAAGCGGCGCTCCTATTCCGTCGCTCTTGCCAGATAAAGCTTGAGCGAGCAAAACTAAAAGCTCCTTTGCTGCCATCCATTCGTTAAGACTGATACTCATACCCTGTAAGTTTATACAGTTTTTGTATTTGAAACTATCAAAATAAAATTTTCGCCGAGTTTTGGATTTCTTTTCAATTCAAAAAAAACCGAAAATTCTACTGAATTTTTTTATTCTGATTAATCACAATAAAAAATGATTTTACTCTAAATAGAATGTATGCTACTTAAGATTTTATTTGACCCGGGCCACATTCAGCAGATGGGGAGGAGGACATTCCAAGCAAGAGACAAAATTCTTCCTTTCCTTTCTCTTCATCCTCGGCTATCTTGCCTATTGATCCGGGTTTGCCGCTTAGAGACGATTGAGTGGATGTTCGATGCTTGAGATTTTGATCTTCATCGTTTTCGGCGCAGCAACCGGCCTCATCGCCGGATTACTCGGTATCGGCGGAGGAGTCATCGCTGTCCCCGTCTTGTACTTCACCTTATGGGGAAGCGGGTTTCCCCATGATGAACTGATGCACGTGGCTGTGGCGACCAGTCTCGCCACGACCGTGATTACCGCTTTCGGCGCCTCGTGGTCCCATCACCAAAAAAAAACGGTCCGTTTCGATGCCCTCAAGTCGATCGCCGTCGGTCTCCTTTTCGGCTGCACAGCTGGAGTGCTATTGACCTATTGCCTGGATAATGCACTTCTCCGCTTCATCTTTGGCGCATCGATCCTTCTGCTCAGCGTCTATTTTTTCTTCCCGCAGCTCCCTTCTCCGAATTTGGATTCCCGTCCGAACTGGTCTTTGTCAATATGGAGCGTAGTGGTAGGGGCCCTTTCTACTTTGCTCGGCGTAGGAGGTGGCATTTTCTTCGTCCCCATTCTTCTCGGGTATCAGTTGCCGATGAAGAATGCGATCGCCACTTCATCAGCGTCCACCCTCTTATCTGCCTTTTTGGGAACAGGCATGTTCCTTTTGTTCGCCAGCACGCAATCCCCCCTTCCCCATACCTTTGGCTATATTTACATTCCCGGTTTTTTGGCTATGGGAGCGAGTTCTCTCTCTATGACCCCCCTCGGGACCAAGTTAGCTCATACTCTCCCGGTCGGTTGGATCAAAAGGATCTTCGCCTGCGCGCTCGCCATCACAGGCATCGCAATGCTAGTCGGAAGCTAGTGTACTAATTAATCCCACCGGCGCGAGCGGTCTTTCTTTTGGTGGGATATTTTCTTATGCTTAAAGTGAAAGTCGACATCGGCGTCCTCGAACCAGTCGCAGACCATCTTATAAAGAGCCTTGCCTCGTTCAAGGACGAACTGCTCGTTGTTTGTCGTGACCATCCAGACATATGCGCCGAAGAAAAGACAGAGCCATAGTAGTTTCCGCATATTCGCAGTGTACAGTTTTTTTAATTGCTAGCCAATTGAGAATAGCAGAAGATATCTCTAGATGGCTTGCCTTTCTCATTTCCATTCTATTCGCCCGCCTTACGAGATGAAACAAGAAGACACTTTCGATTGGTTCATCGAGGCTCACACCGTTTCGGAAAAAACCAAAGGGCTGAGAGATGAAGAACTCGCCCTTTTCCGCGAGAACTTGCAGGATCGGCTCAGGCATGTGGGAGCTAAAAGCGACCAGATCGCAACAAGAGGGCATATCCTCGCTGACTTTCTCCATAGGGATTGGGATCGGATGGAGATCTACAAGCTCACTAAATTTCCGGCGGGAGAGAATCTCTCGATCCGTTTGAAATATTTCGACGCCTTCGTCGATACAGTTTTCGACTCCTACTATCCCGCCGGAACTGCCCCTCCGGATGACTTGATCCACGTCACCTGCACAGGGTATCTCTCTCCTAGTGGAGCGCAGAAGCTCGTTTCGAAACGAAACTGGGGGGCCATCACGACCGTCACTCATGCTTACCACATGGGATGCTACGGTGCTTTTCCAGCAATCCGAATGGGAAGAGGATTTTTAAAAAACGGGAAACACAAAATCGATATTATCCATACCGAGGTCTGCTCTATCCATTCGAACCCGTCTCTGCACCAGAACGACCAGCTCGTCTCTCAAAGCCTTTTTGCCGACGGGTTCATGAAGTACGGCCTATCGGAAGAAACTTCCTCCCCTCGTCTAAAAATTTTGGCCGTTCACGAAGAGATCATTCCCGATTCGATCTACAGCATGACCTGGAACGTCGTCGATTGGGGCAACCAGATTTATCTTGCGAAAGAGGTTCCCGTCCTCATTGCTCGCGCTCTGAAAGGCTATCTCAAAACCCTTTGCGAAAAGGCTCGGCTTCCAGAGCCGATCCTTCAGCGAGCCCTGTTCGCCATCCATCCTGGAGGCCCGAAGATCCTTCAGCAAATCCAGGAACGGCTTGGACTGAGCGACGCTCAAATGTCTTATAGTTTTAGGATCATGAAACATTACGGGAACATGTCCTCAGCTACTCTCCCGCATATCTGGGAATTGATTCTCGCCGATCCTGAAGCGGAAGATCGCTCGCTCCTCGTGAGCCTGGCCTTCGGGCCCGGGCTCAGCATCTCCGGTTCGATCATGGAAAAATCATGTGGAAGCTAGGTCTGATCCCTTTCGTTTTGCAAGCGCTTGCTATCGGCATCGATGAAGCTTGGTTTCATCGCCGCCGCGGCTTGCCTCGATGGGAGCGGATCGGCCATCCGATCGATACATTGACTGTCCTCCTTTGCATGGGTTATGTTCTTTTCGTCTCTTATTCCAAAGAGGCCATACTCCCCTATGCCCTGCTTGCAATCTTCTCTTCTTTCATGGTGACCAAAGACGAGTTTGTCCACAAAGAGCACTGCACTGCAAGCGAACAATGGCTCCATGCTCTCCTCTTTATCCTCCATCCGATCACCCTCCTCTCCGCCGCCCTGATTTGGCCTGTTTCGCAAGGGATTGAAATTGCGCCCTGGTTCGCCTCCTGGCTGGATCAAAGAGAGACGCTCCGTCGGTTTTTGGTCGGCCAGTTTTTCGCAATGACCCTCTTCATGTCCTATCAGATCATCTATTGGAATTTCATAAGGACCACCAGTGATAAACAATGAATTTTACGACACGCTCGGCAGCCGTTGGATGATGGGTTCCGACCATCCGGTTGCGCTGCTCAGGGCAGAAAACAAGCTTCGGACTCCTTGGATCGCTGCGGAAATCGCCAAAAAATTTCCTCATCCGGTCTCGGTTCTCGACATCGGATGCGGAGCTGGAATCTTGACCAATGCCCTGGCCAAGGAGGGACATCAAGTCGCAGGGATCGACCTATCTGAAAGCAGCCTTGCGATCGCTCGGCAAAACGACGAGGCCGGCACTGTCGATTACCGTCGAGCAAACGCCTATGCCCTCCCCTTTTCCGACGCGAATTTCGAAACCGTGTGTGCCATGGATGTCCTTGAGCATGTCGAAGAGCCGCGACGGCTGATCGCCGAAGCCGCGCGCGTCCTGAAACCAGGAGGCTTTTTTTTCTTCCATACATTCAACCGCAATCTTTTGAGCTATCTCATCGTGATCAAGGGCGTCGAGTGGTGCGTGCGCAATACTCCTCCGAATATGCACGTCTATTCGCTCTTCATCAAACCCGCCGAATTGAAACGTTATTGCTACCTCCACGATCTCCATATCGGGATGCTTCGTGGATTCAGGCCGAAATTTTTTTCACTGCCTTTCTTGCAAATGCTCTTGACCCATAAAGTCTCCGACTCTTTTTCATTCCAGTTTTCCAATAGCCTTGCAACCGGCTATTGCGGGATTGCTCAAAAAGGGTGTCTTGTCGTTTAATGATCGGTTCGTTTTTAAAGGAGTTTATATGTCTCAGATCACATTCAAAGGCAAACCGGTCCGTCTCAGCGGCAATCTTCCGGCTCTTCACATCAAAGCGCCTGATTTCAAGCTCGTCGATAAAGATTTGCATGACCGCAGCCTGCATGAATTTCAAGGCAAACGGAAGCTCATCGCGACAGTCCCAAGCTTGGACACCGGGGTCTGCAGTTTGATGACCAAGCATTTCAACGAGTTTGGCAAAAAACATCAAAACATGTTGATCGTCACGGTTTCAGCCGACCTCCCTTTTGCCCAAAAGCGTTTCTGTGAAGCGGAGAATGTCCACAACGTTCTGACCCTTTCCATGATGAGGAGCAAAGATTTCGGAAAAGCTTATGGAATTCTCATCGAAGACGGCCCTCTTGCCGGCATCCTGGCTCGCTCAGTGATCGTTCTCGATGAGAAAGATCATGTCCTCTACACAGAACTGGTTTCTGAAATCACCCAAGAACCCAACTATCACAAAGCTCTTGAAGTACTGCAAGGAAACCAAGGAAAATAGCAACGCTATTTCATTTGAATTGCAGGCGCGACGCGTTGGAGCATGAAGACGACAACGGCGATCCAACCAAGAAAGACGGCAACCGAAACGGCGCTCGTCACTCCAAGGACTTCCGAACCGAGGAAGAATTGAAGCCCTAAGATGCAGATGGAGACGAGAGCCTTGGAAGAGCGGTAGGCGAAGACGTCGATGATCGCCTTGGCTCGGAATTTCTCATCCATTTTCATCGGGATGTAGAGCATTTCCCGAATCACCCCGAAAAGGGAAAAATCAACCGATTTGATGAAGACATAAGAGAATGAGATCATCGCGAATGTCGGGATGAAGAGAGCCGAGACGGCGTTTCCAAGGAGCATCAGCGGGACGAACAGATGGCTCCCCCGCACTCCGAAGACGTGGACCATCAAAAAACCGCCGAGGAACTGGAGGATTAGGCTGAGAACATTGGTCAAGCCGATCATCCGGCCCACATATTCGGTCCTGAGATCCTTTTCAAAAATATTGAACTCGAGGTGGGCGTTGAACTGATAGTCCATGAGGCCGACTGAGACTTGCATGAAGACGACAAGGAGGAGGACGGCGATCAGGAACGGGGAACGTCGGATCATGGAAAATCCTTCGTTGGGACGTGGGTCTAGAGTGAGGTTTTGGCTGAATGAACCGTTCTGCAGGGGACTCCGCTTGAATGCCTGGGCGTAGCTGAAGAAAAGGATGAGATAAAGAGGAATAGTGCAAAAAAAGAGCTGTTCCGAACCGATGTCGACCGCAAAAAAACTAGGGATGATACTGCCCGAGATGGCTCCGAGTGTGCCTACTCCGAAGATGCACCCGTACAGGTATTTGGCGCGGGACGCCGAGATTGTGCTATGGATCATCGACCAAAGCTGTTTGAACATCAGGACGATGTAAACATCTTTCACCATGAACTGGATGAGGATGAATTTGGGGATCAAATAGAGAAAAGAGGCGCAGAAAATATGGATGCCCATGACGGTGGCTCCGACTATACCGATCATTTTCAGCGGGCCGATCTTGGGGAGAAAGCGGTTGTAGAGATAGACGATGAACAGATTGAACGGGACTGAAAGGAGCCATACCCAAGGAATCGCTTGAGAAGTATAGGTGGAAAGGAAGATAGCGCTGCTGGAAGGACGGGTGGCTGCATATTCGGCGGAGATCGAAAATCCGGCGATCATCGCGAAAAAGACAAACAGTTTTTCAATCCGGCTAAATGATTTTAATTCTGTAAGAGCGGGCTTCATACCGAGGTCCAATTTTCAAGAAACTCGATGAGGCTGAGATCTCGTTCGGGCGAGATAAAGACCCAATTCGATTTTTTGGATGGGACTTTCAACAGCAGATCGGAACACTCGCGGGCTTTTCGGATGATGACATGACGCCTAGCTACGGGAAACGAGAGGCGGTCTGGAGGCGGCTGGATTTTATGGAACTCCCAATCGATATCGCCGTCGGGCATTTTCTCGCGCGTTTTGAATTCCTTGAGGTCTTTTTCGGCCATCGCTTCAGGTAAAGCGATCGCACGGAACCTCTGCTGTCGGTAAATCACGCAGCGGGCATCCTCGTGTCCGGGTAAGGCGGGGTTTTTCGCAGCCTTGTTCAGCGAGGAAATGACATCCGTATCGCTCAGAGAGAGAAAGTCATCGATGCTCTCCAACAGTTTTGAAGAGTAGTGGGCGTGCATAAAGCGCCTTAAATGGAAATTATAGGCTTTTACCGAAGAATATTGGTAGATCCTCCGGTGCATAAAATGGCGAGCTAAAAGAAGAGCCTCGCACGATTCGAGACCGTTTTCATCGATGCCGAGCTGCAACTCATCAGCTCCGTGATCTGCAGAAGGAAGAACCCGAAGCATCTCGATCAGTTGGTGGTAATCGAAGAGTCCATAGACGACGCCAGTGCTTCTGGCATCGCGGATGAGGTAGTCGATCCGGTCGGCGCCGAAAAAGTCGCCGGTAATCAGTTCAGAGACAATCCGTTCCCAAGGGGTGAAGGATTGGCCGGTAACGCCTTTCCATATCTCCTCCCCTACCGAGATCTTCTTAATATCTTCCACGATATCCCGCTCGATGAGATCTTCCAAATAGGTGGGGACATTGCGGAGTTTTTCCCAGATGGGCTTCAAATAGGGGCTATCAATGATCTTGAGAGTCCAGGTTTCATGGCCCAGTTGTCCCAGAAAATCCTTTTCGGCCACATGGGAGAACGGAAGATGGCCAAGGTCGTGGCAAAGAGCAGCTATTCGGATGACCCGGCGCCAATATAGGTATTCGGTCGAGCCTTTCCTTGGGACGAAATGAAAGACATCCGCCCGGACCGATTTGCAGATTTTATCGAACATTAGGGAGACAAGGTACATGACGCCCAAAGAATGCTCGAAGCGGGTATGGGTTGCGCCGGGATAGACCAGATAGGCGATCCCTAGCTGGTGGATGTAATGGAGACGTTGGAAGGGCAGCGAATCGATCAGGTCTTTTTCGAATTCATCGAACGGGATGAATCCGTGGACCGAATCGTAAATCTTCTTTTCAGCTTGAAGGAAATCCTTAACCATCGCATCTCACATTATGCTCTTAAGCCGTTCTGAAAGCAAGCGCTCCTAACCTCATAAAACTCAAGATGAGCGAGCGCGGTATAAAAGCGGAACGGATTGCCTATTCAGGTCGAGGGCGGCTCTCATGGATATAGGAAGCGCTCACTTGGACGAACTCGGCTTTTCGCTGCAACTCCTTGAGATTACGGGCTCCTCCATAGGTCATGCCGCTGCGGATCCCCCCAAGAAGAGTATTGATCAGCTCTTCCGCGGTTCCTGTGACGGGACTCCAAAAATCGATCCCTTCCGCGACAGTCTTGGCTTTGAGACCCCCGTAAAATTCATTTTGAAAATCAGCGGAGGCCTGTCCCCTGAACTTTGCGTCTAGGCCTAACGGTCCCTGAGTTCCTTTCCGTTTGGGGGCGGCCGATTCCTGGGTTAGGGCTAGGAGTTTACCAATCATAACAGTGCTGGCTCCGGCGGCCAAAGCGAGGACGACATCGCGGCTGGTTCGGATCCCGCCGTCTGCAATGAGAGGAACTCTCAATTTTTCAGCAATCTGAGCGCAATCATGCACAGCGGTAAATTGAGGGATCCCAAATCCGGTTACCATTCGAGTGGTGCAAGCGGCCCCTGGGCCGACTCCCACTTTTACGGCGTCCGCTCCGGCGTTGACCAGGTCGTGGTAGGCCATTGCCGTGCAAACGTTGCCTGCAATAATTTCCTTATCTGGGTGGCTCTTTTTCAGTTCTTCGATATGCTGGAACATCCGATCAGAGTGTCCATGGGCCACGTCGATGCAGGCGCCGAGAGCTCCAAGATCCAGGAGCTTGCGAGTTTCATCGATTTTTTGGATGCCGCAGGAAATGAATGTTTTATCTTTATATTTTTTTACCCATTTTCCCTGTTCTTCCAAGGGAAGGAACCTATGCAAAATGGGAATGGAGCCTTCCGCGATCAGGATGTCCGCCAGTTCCGAACTGATGACAGTGTCCATGTTAGCGGCCAAAATCGGGATGCCGATCTTCAGTTTTTTCGTTAGCCAACTTTCCAAGCTGGGTTCAGTTCTCGAGGGAATATTGTTGAATTGAGGAACTAAAGCAACATCATCATAGGTCAGGGCATGGCGCATATTGACTCCTAAGGGCATTCTATAGAATGGGGAATTTTAAGAATACAATCATCCTGTGAGGGCTTGTGTTCAAAACCAGTGGACGTAGGTGGTTATTATGAAGTGCAAAAGTGTTTACATTTAAAAACTTTTCTTTAATTTAGTTGATGTTAATTTTGTTTTATAATTTTAATTATGATGATAAAAATTCATGGCTATTGGCCTGGAATCAAGTTTATTCAATTTATTGCCGCGCGACTTATACCAAATATCAGAAATAACGTTAAGTTTGGCTACGTCAGCTCTGCAACAAATTTTTCGTCTTCACTCGTGCCTTGCCATACTGGCAATGGTCACTCGTTCCAGACAAAAAATTTGTGCAGCTTCCTTGCCAAACTTAACGTTATTTCTGATATTTGGTATTAGGATCGATTGAAGACGGCCGATTTCTAATCGAAACACGCGTCGAAAATCACTCCCAGGAAACTTTAGTAGAAGACTGATTCACAATGGTTTGCGAGATCCTAATGGTATTACTATCAATCAATCTGCTTGCGATGAAATGCTGTGGCAATATATTTATTTAATAATTATTTTTGTTTTTTTTAATTTTATATTTAATTATAATGTAAGAAAAAAACAAAATGGAGGTTGTTATGACAATAGTATCAAGCGATCAGTGTTCTATCCCTACGGCATTTATTCCAGAAGCTTTACCTAGTGTAGTCGATCCGGTTGGAAAACTGGCAAGAGAGATTTTCGAAGGTATAATCAATTTGCCAAAGCACTTTATCGAAACTTCGGCTATGGCCAAGTGGCGCAGTGCCAGAGATGTAAATATCGAGAATGCATTTCGTTCCTGTAAGGGAGTACATCTTCCTCAATTGCATTGGCCTTCGCGCTTCCCAGGAGTAATCGATAATATAAAAGATGAAGCTTTTAAATACGAATTAATCAATATGATTTGGAAATCTCAATATAAGATCCTTCAATACTTGATGTCTCACCCAGATCATGAAGTATTTTCCGAAGGGGAATGGCATGACATAACGCAAGAAATCTTCGATTCTTCTTATACGTCCAATAAGTACCCCGATAAGCACATGGTCAATACAAAATTACGGCCTCATCTTTTATCAAAGCGTGAAACATGCAAGGCACTTTTTCCAGATGGATTGCCTCAAAAAGATCAGTGGAATTTAAAACAAAAACAATTTCTCGCTCAGGAAGGCGCTGCTTTAGTATTGGTTTTGATGGGAAAACTCGATCGAATTCATGCCGTAACGGACCTAAAAACATACTGGCAAACAATGAGTGCTAGTGATCGAGGTATGGCACAAGATGATCAGAATCTGATCGGTCCAGAAGGATCCCCGCACTTCTTCGCTGCGAGAGAAGATGAGGCCATCAAAAAAGTGCAAGATTTTTTAAATCGTTTCGAAAATCAAGGCAAGCAGGTGGCGGTTATCTTTGGAGTCCTGCATGACTTTGTAAAGTTTGAAACATGCGGGTTGAAACGGGAGGACGAGGTCCTTCCTGACATTCCTCTGTAGATACAGACTTGCACAACATATCACGCCGTCGACCACTTCCGGTCTGGATGATGGAAAAAAATGACAGTTAAGACAGACATTCCAGTGAGTCCGCCAAGTAAAAGAAACGCCGCCTGATAATTGCCCGTCAGGTCGATCAGCCAGCCAGTCAGCACGGGGGCGATGATCCCCGCCAAGGAGAGGCAGCTAGAGGTAATGCCTTGAGACGACCCTGAGCGTTCTTTTGCGACATCGATGTTAATGCTGAAGAATGCTGGCTGAGGCATAAGGCCGAAGCCGAGGCCTAAACTGAGCAAGATCAGCGACCCCCCGAGAGAAGAAGTAAACCCCAAGGCGACAAAACAGACGGCGGCCAATAGCTGGCTGCTCCAAATGACATGAGATCGGGCGATCCGGCTGCTTCCGGTTTTTTTATAAAGCCAGTCGGAAATGATCCCTCCGGCTTTTAGGAAAAGAGCTCCGATCAGCCAAGGGATGGTCAAATACCAGCCTACGCTTTTCAGGTTCAGCCCGTGTTGGGAAAGGAAGTATCCGGGAAGCCATAAAGTGGCAAAAAAGAGCATGTATCCGAATGCAAAATAGGCTGCGTTATTGGCGATAAGGGCCGGATGGGTCAAGAGGAACCGCCAGTCGATCGGAGAGGTTTTCTCCTTCTGGATTTGTTTGTCGTTGCCGATCCATTTTCTTTCGGATTCGCTTACATATTTGCAATCCTGCGGTTTGTCTCTAAAGAACATGTACCAGACGATGGCCCAGATGATCCCGACGACAGTGATCGCCATGAACATGATCCTCCAGCCGAAATCGGCAACGAGGTATGCGGTAATCGGAGCTCCGATTACGGAAGAGAGCGGGATGGCGACTAAGCCAAGAGATAAGGCCCTCGCCCGTTCTTGAGGCGGCAGCCAATCGCTGACGGAGCGGGTCATTGCAGGAAAATGGGGGCCTTCAGTAATGCCGAGTAAAAATCGGAGTCCTACGAACCCCCAAAAACCGGTCGCAATTCCAAGCAAACCGACGCAGAAAGACCAGCTGATGGCCGCTAAAGGCCATATGATGCGCGTGCCCCATTTATCGACCAGCCATCCCCCAAAGGCGGTCAATAAAACATAGCCGAGACCGAATGCAGACAAGATCAGGCCGAACTCAGTATCGGTAAAGTGAAATTCTGCTTTGAGTTGGCCGATGACGAAAGAAATAGCCGAACGATCGATAAAATTTACTAGAGTGATGAAAAAGATGAGTCCTGCTATCACCCACCGATAATGCGAAGTCCGTATCATATTTCTCCTATTAAGCATGAGAAGCGGCTGCTTTTCTGGCCGCTTCTTCTTTTCTGGTTCGATAAAGGATATACAAATTGCTGCCCACGATGATCGCAGCGCCGATCAGGGTAAAGGCGTCGGGAGTCTTATTCCACCAAGTGAAGTCGAGCGCAACGACCCAGAAAAAGGTCGAATAGTCGATCGGAGCCAGGATGGATGCTTGGGCGAATCGGAGAGATTGCGCGATGGCGTACTGAGCTCCAGCCGTCAAAGCGCCGACGATCGCAAACAGACCCCAATGAGTCCACGGCATTGGTTTCCAGACGAGTGTAAAATGGGGAGATAAAAAGCCTGGCGCAGCCGAAGAAATAAGAGCAAGAATCAACATGGCTGCGATCATGACTATGTTTGGGTATATAGCGATCGCAAGGCTGTGATCCGTGGAAGCGAGCCTTCTCATCAAAATTTTGTTTAATGCTCCTAGGAAGGTGGCGAACAGTACCAGGAAAGCTGCCGATTCGAGAACCTGGGATCCGGGGCGCATGGCAACGAGGACCCCGGCAAGCCCGATGCCTACGGCAATCCAGCGCTCCCGAGTGACCTTTTCCTTGAGCATCAAGGCGCCAAGGATGATCATGAAAAAGGGAGAGGTATAGCTAAAGGTGTAAATCGTCGTCAACGAGGCTAGAGAGAAAGCGAACATAAAGGCAAAGGTATAGACTAGATTGACGCCCAGCCTCGTCAAGTGACGCGTTGGATGCTGGGTATAGAGGACTTTTTGTATGCCTCCCTGGAAAAAGGCCGCGATCATAAGAGGAATCAGCCGCGTTAGCGCGCGAAGAAGGGTCGCCTGGCAGACGCTGTAGGTGCCCATCAAATGCTTGATGAAAGCATCAGATAGTGGGTAGAGGGCCAATCCCAGAATCATCAATCCTACACCGAGGAGGGCTCGATTATGAAGCCTTCGATCCGCGCCCGCTTCTGAACTCATATTCCTCCAAAAAATTCATAAAAACCCTATCAGGAAAATTCGTTAAGCGAAAGAAAATTCTTTTTCCAATTGATTTTTACGAGATCCTTATTTTATCATGCTACAAAATTAATGATTAGAGTTTTTTCCAGTTACGATTCCAGATCCAGGCTGCCATATTCGGACTGGGACCGCACAGTGCTCAGAGTGTCTTCGACCCTCGCGGAACCTTTGTGCGGAACATATAGCCTCCTCCGCTATCGGCTCTTTGCTCCTTTGGAACCGAACAAATTCGACAACTGCGCCACCCTGACTCGGGAAATCGGCTTTCGGTCTCTCATTGTCTTGGGAACCGTGTGCGGGGGGTATCTCTTCTCGCTAAAGCCCATCCCCATGACCTGCGGCGTCGCGATCCTAGGCGGGGGAAGCAAACTGCTGCGGGCGATCGGATTTGCTTTGCAGCAAAGAGGATTCACCTATGCCCGCGGAAATCTCTCTGAAAAAGCGCTTGCAGGGTCGCTCAAGATCATGAATTGGAATGTCTGCGGGATCGGCGGTGGATTCCACTATGACCACGGAGGCGTCGTCGATTGGAGGTCTCGCTTGGACAGGATCGTTCAGAAGATCGAGAAAGAAAATCCAGATGTCCTAGTTTTACAAGAAATTTACGATGGAGCCCTGGGCGAAGCTCTGATCGAGCGATTGAAAGACCGGTATGCTCACTTCTTCTTTCATCTTGGCAAGACCGTTATGGGGAGCGTCGGAGGAATCATGGTTGTTTCGAAGTGCGGCTTTCATCGATTCAGCAACACCGATTTCTCCACCAGCGACTGGTCGCTCAAGCGGGGCTTTGCCGTACTGGAAATCAAAAACGCTTCCGACGACCTGCGGCCAGCAGCTCGAATTATCGGCACGCACCTGATCCATCATAATAATGAAAATGGCCGTGCTGTCAGGGCGAAGCAGCTAGCCCAAATCGTCGATCATATCGCGAGCCAGAATTTGTCTTTGCCTACATTTTTAATAGGAGATCTGAATATCGAACGAGATCAAGAGGAAGGCAAGATCCTTCTCCCCTATTTAAGACATGGCTTTGTCAATTCCGAAAGCACTTGCACGAATCGGCTTGTCTCCCAATGGGACCGCAAAGCGAAAAGCGTCTGGAACGAAACGATCGACTATATTTCTTTATTCAGAGAAAGGCCGTCATTTCCTGTGGTCGAACAGGGGGTTGAATTTATAGATTGCCGACTATCTTACGCGTATGATGAAACATATGACACCAAAACAGCGCTCTCCGACCATCATGCAGTCATTGCGACGGTTGATTTGGCGCGGTGAAATAGTTTAACTGGACTTTGTCCATTTATCGGCGCTGCGCGCCTCTGGATATTTGACCTGCAGTAGAGTGAATTTTATGCAGGTGGGTTATTTAACCCACCTAAATAAAATTCATTCGCTGCGGGGCAAATAGCCCAGGCGCCCAGTGGCGAGAAATGGACAAAGTCCAGTTTAACAGTCCCTTATCCGATGTTTCCAAGCAGACAAAAAAACTCCGGCGAAAAATCTGATTCGGATAGGTTCATCTAGCAAAGAATGAATTCCATTTGTTATCTTCATGAATACTTTGTTCTGGAGGAATCGAATGCGTTATCTACCAATTTTCATGCTCACTTTGTTCGCAGCGGGCTGTGGCACCTGCTGTAAAGACGGGACCTCGACGCGCTATCATGAGGATGGCAGGGCCAAGCCTGTGGCGGCAATGCCTCTGATGATCGACACGACCTCTTTTGATGTGCCTTGGAGCATATCTGAAGAGTTGACATCGTCGATCTACCAAATGATTGCGAAAGGGGGGAAGATTTTTATCCAATCCCAAGACGATTTTGCGATTGCCTCCAATCCATTCAGCGGCGATCTTTCCTGGATGAAGAGAGAATTCCAAAACCAGGAATTCGCAGTGTTTCTCGAACTGGCAGAACATGATCTGGCATCCCTCTCCAACCAATCCGCCGACCAAGAAATTGCTAACAATCTCAACATGGGCGTCAGGATCCGTGTCATCGATCTAAGAGGAACCCAGCCAAAGGTCGTTCTTCAGGAAATCGTTCGTCAGTCCTACTATATTCCCAAAACTCTTTTTCCTGTGGATTACAACTCTGTCACTTGGGGAACCGAAGACTACAGGAATTCTCCAATGGGAATCGCTCATGCTCAGATCGCTCAAGAAGTTGCATCGCGGGTCAGCGAGTACATCCTATTGGCGAAGAGTAGATGAGCGAGTTTTCCGGAGCCGTCGGATTCGGCATCCTCTCACTCATCATTCTCTATTTTGCAAGAAAAGCGGGTTATTTCGTTTTTTACAAAGAGGAGATGAAATGGGTATTTCCCATACGGTGGTACAACGTCGTGACGGTGTTCGCGATCTATTTCGCTGCCGTTGTTTTCCTTGCGCCATTGATTTCCACAGCCATTCGGTCAATTCTTAACTCAACTCCAACGATCTCCGTGGTCACATGGCTAAATTTCCTCACTTCATTCTTCATTTTGACAGCGGTGGCTCTTTATAGCGCCATGCTGCCTAAAGAAGTCTCGTGGAAGATCTGGCGGAGGAGCGACCAGGCTTCTTTTTTGCAAGATGTCGGATTTGCATTCTTGTCCTTTCTCGTCGCGTTTCCCCTCGTGATTTTTCTGAACGAAGCCCTTGACGTCCTCGTCTCCCATTTTTTTCATGCTCCGGAACTTCCCGATCAGCTCGCTGTCCGTTTTTTGAAAATGACATTCGTACATCCTTCTCTTTTTTTTCTCTCTGTCGTTACGATTGTCGCTTTCGCTCCCATGCTCGAAGAAGCGCTGTTCAGAGGATTTCTTCAATCTTTCATCCGCCAGCATCTCGGATCGAAACCTGCCATTCTCATCACCGCCATTTGCTTTTCCTGTTTCCACTATTCTCCAGAGCAAGGACTGTCCAATATATCGATCATCGGCTCTCTTTTCGCCTTAGCCCTCTTCCTCGGCTTCGTGTATGAAAAACGGGGTTCCCTCGTCGCATCCATGGCATTGCATGCATCGTTCAATGCGATCAGCATCTTGAATTTATATTTTCTTGGAGGCTTTCCTAAGGCGTTATGAAGAAATCAGCCATCCTCATTCTTGCCATTCGCCAATTGATGAGCGCGAGCCATACGATTCTCTACATATACCGAATCGGTATATACTCCGCGCGGCCTGAAACTTGGAATTTCGACCGCGCCAAAGCCCCGGGGTTTGCCGATCGTAAACGAGCCCATATTGCTAATATTGCGCTGTTTACGATCGACGAACCGCAGGAGCTTTCGCGTAGGTCCAAATCCAAGTTTCAGGCCGCGCGGAGTATAAGCTACTCATGCGTTTAAAATTTTTTGGACTGTCCGATATCGGTTTGCAGCGGCCAAACAACGAAGATGTTTGGGCCTCTCTGCCCGAAATCGGATTTTTCGCTCTGGCCGACGGGATGGGAGGCCATAAAGGCGGAGAAGTGGCGGCAAAAGAGGCGATCGACTTTCTTCTCCATTCCGCCCGAAGCATAAAATGTACGGACTGCATGGAACTCGTGATCGAGATGCGCCATGCGATCGAAAAGGCCAACCGCCGGATTTATCAGATGGGCCAAAAATCCGAGGAATTGACCGGCATGGGAACCACCCTCTGCTGTCTCTTTTGGACCGATGCATTTGTCATCTACGCTCATATCGGCGATAGCCGCATCTACCGGCTTAGGAAGAAAAAACTGGAACTTTTGACCCAAGACCACTCTCTTCTGGCCAAATGGCTCGCTACGAGTAAGGTGGCCGAAGAATGCGAAACGCCTTTTCCTTATAAAAATGTCATTACACGCGCCTTGGGAACAGCTCACCGGGCCAAACCTGAAATCGCCGTTGCGCCGCATGAATGCAACGACCTATACTTCCTTTGCTCGGATGGACTTCATGACGTCCTCTCCCTTAAGGAGATGGAAACCTTGGTCAACGGATCGGACGATTTGGAGGCATCATGTAAAAATCTCATTGAAATGGCGAAGTTTAAGGGCAGTTCTGATAACATCACTCTCCTCATGATCCAATCGGATTTTTAATGGACCGAATCTATCTAGATAATAACTCTACCACGGCTGTAGATCCGCGGGTATTCAAAGCGATGCTTGCAGATTTGAGCGGACCGCCTGGCAATCCTTCCAGCATTCATTGGTTCGGCCAGCAGGCGAAAAGCCGCCTCATGGCCGCAAGGCAGACGGCAGCCGACTTTTTCCATGCAAAACCCGATGAAATTACGTTTACTTCTTGCGGCACGGAAAGCCTCAACCTCATGCTTCGCGGACTCAAACCTGTTGGCCACATCATCACGACTTCCATCGAGCATTCCTCTATGCACAGGACGATCCAATCGCTCGAAGCTCAAGGACTCTCAGTTACCTACAGCCCTGTCGGACTTTGGGGGGCTCCCCTACCTGACCAGATTGAAAGCCAGATCCGGCCCGACACACGAGCGATCGCTCTTTCCGCTTCTAATGGAGAAACAGGGGTTCGAATCGATATCCAGGCGATTGCTGAGATCGCTGAAAAACGGGGAGTCCCTCTTCTTCTCGACTGCGTTTCCTATGTCGGCAAGGAATCGTTGCCGATCCATCCTGGCATATCGGCTATTTCCTTAAGTGGACATAAATTCCATGCCCCAAAAGGAATCGGGCTTTTATTTCACCGATCCTCTTTAAAAATTTCTCCTTTGCTCACTGGAGGCAATCAAGAATATCAGCTTCGCGCAGGCACGGAAAATCTAGCGTCTATCTTGGGGCTCGCCGAGGCTTTCTCCATCCTAAAAGAAAATCAAATGGCGATTACCTCCCAACTCCGCGATCTCAGGCTCCATTTCGAAAATGGGCTTAAGCGTTCTTTGGAAGATATTGCGATCAACGGAGAAGGACCCAGGATCTCCAATACGTCGAATATTGCGTTTTTGGGTGTCGATGGAGAGACACTTCTCATGCAGCTCGATCTTGCCGGCATCGCCGCTTCTCTCGGCTCGGCCTGTTCTTCAGGGGCCCTTGAGCCATCCCGAGTCCTGATTCAAATGGGGATCGACAAAAAAACAGTCCGTAGTTCGCTCCGCTTTTCTTTCGCCAGAACGAACAACCGCGAAGAGGTGGACCGCGCAATCGAAACGATTATCCCCATCGTAAAGAAATTGAAAAAATGATGCTCTCCCCTGAAAGGGAAGGGAGGCTTCGCTCCGGTTAGGTAATACCAAATATCAGAAATAACGTTGGGTTTGGCTACGTCAGCTCTGCAACAAATTTTTCGTCTTCACTCGTGCCTTGCCATGCTGGCAATGGTCACTCGTTCCAGACAAAAAATTTGTGCAGCTTCCTTGCCAAACCCAACGTTATTTCTGATATTTGGTATTACCCCAAAAAATCGGGTTAAAAAAATATCTTGAGCGCTGAATTTTGCGTTTTGCGGATCTCGGTGAGCAAATCGACATTGGCACAAGCAACACCAAGTCCGTGGCTATTGGGGAAGATGAGTTTTGGAAGCGGAAGTTCTTGGAAAGCCCGACCGGCTCCGTCAGGAAAGGCGCTCACATCGTGCATTAAAATCACGGAGTCGGATTTTAAAAACTGAGACCAATTCAAAAAATGTTCCCTCGCGCTTCGATAGGAATGGGCCCAGTCAATATGGAGAATGTCGATTTTCCGCTTCCAATTTTTCGACATATAGGAAAATGGCCCGATGATCAGATGAATGTTCTTTGCATAATTGAATCGGATCGCGTTCGAAATATTGCTAAATGCGGAATCGAGCGCAAAACTTTTTTCCGCGTAATTGCCATCTTGAAACCAATCGATTCCGAATACTTGCCCTCGATTGCGATAGGCAAATGCGATCGTAGACAACCCTGTGTCGAAACCTAAATCGACGATGGTTTTAGGCCGGAGGCGATTGACGAGCCATATCGCGAACTTCTCATGTCCTTTCCATGTGCTTTCAATCGAATCGATAAAAGAAAGAACGTGATTTGGGGGGAGTTGTTTTTTCTGTCTGATCGCGGTATTCGCATACCGCATTGGAAGTGCGATTGAGGCCACTTAATCCCCCACGAGGAAGAAGTAGCATAATCGTTTCGATCATTCTTGGAAAGTGTGTACAGTTAAAGTTTTGACTCCTCGCAAAGATGGCTCGACGACTGTGAAGAGATAAGAGCCAAATTTGACCGTTTCACCTTGTACGGGAAGGTGGCCGAGAATCTGGATGATGAGATCGCTCAAGGTATCTCCCGGTGAGAAGGGAAGGTTGGATTGGAACTCCCGGTTGAAAAGAGCGATCTCCATATCTCCGGTCAAAGTTCGCTCGAGATGAAGAAGCGGGGCTTCCTCTTGATGGGACTGCTTTTGCTCTGGACCGAAGATCTGCGCCAGGATTTCATCGAGACTTAAAAGTCCGCAAGATTGCCCCGTAGCGTCGAGAACGATCGCCACACTTTGGTTATTGCGTCGAAACTGTTCCATAATATCGAGGATCGAAGTTCCTTGGGCCACAAACCAAGGAGAGCGCGCGAGGTCGATGACATGCCGGGTTTCTTCAGCGCGAAGGAGGTCTCGCAAGTGTGCAACGCCCACGATATTATGAGGGATGCGGTGATAAACGGGCACGTAAGGAGCGTAATGGATGCTCAAGAGGTGGCGAACGTCGGCTAAGGTGGCGGAGGTTGGCGCCATCTGGGCGTTCGACAGCGGAGACATGAGCTGTCCTACAGTCCGGGCTTTCAACTGAAAGATCCTGCCGGCGACTAGATTGAAGTCTGCTTCCTCTCCTTTTTCCTTGTCTTCAAACGCCATTCTGACCTCTTCTCTCGACAGGAAGAGAGGTGCGTCTGTCGGTTGGCCCATGATGCGATGAACGAGATGAGAGAGGGCGTCGAATGTCCAGATGATCGGAGAGAGAATCCTCGCAAGGGCCGCCATCACCGGAATCAAAAAAATAGCCGCTTGTTCAGGATGGCGCCGCGCAGCGAAAATCGGTGCGAGTTCGGCTAGGACGATGACGATGATCGACTGGGTAATAGGAGACAAATCGGGATCCAGGTGGATCGATTCGTAGAATCTGCGGGAACATTCGGATCCGATTTGGAGCGCTGTGCTGATTCCTATCAGGGTTGTCCCGAAAAGGCGGGAGGGACGGTTTAAGAGATGGGAGATCCAAATGGCTCTTTTTTTTCCAATGCTCACATAGTACTGAAGCCGTACTTTGCTGAAAGAGATGCAGGCCATTTCGAAGAGTGCGAAGACCCCCTGCACTGCGACGGCGATCAGCGTGTATGCGAGAAAAGGAAGCCAATCGTTCATTTTTTTCCTCCTCCTCCCAAGCGACGGACATAGACGCGGCGGATTCGATTGGGGTCCGCGGCGAGGACGTAGAATAAGAATTGATCGTTGGCGTACTTCGTGCCGGGCGTAGGGATGTCGCCGAGCTGTTCGATCAGCCATCCCCCTAAAGTGACGATATTTTCCTGGCTCTTCAGCGGAATGCCGAAGATTTCCCGGAATTCGGAAAGTTCGAGTTTTCCGCTCGCAATGATGACATCTTCCGTCGATCGGGTATAAAGGCTCTTCGCGTCCCGCCTGTCGGAGATCTCCCCTACGACGGCTTCGATCAAGTCTTCTTGCGAAATCAGTCCGGAAACCGAGCCATACTCATCGACGACGATCGCGATGCTCTCTTCCCGCTCGCGGAGGTTAGTGAGCAAAGTCCAGCATTTTGTCGATTCCGGAACGAAATAGGGTTTTTTCAGAATCGGAAGAAGATCGCTAGGAGTCCGTATGTTGTTCTGGTGAAAAAAAAAACGCCTTGTCGACAAGATTCCGAGGATATTGTCCAAATTCTCATCGCATACGGGAATACGGGTTGTTTCGAGATCGACGAAAATATGCTTGAGCTTGTCAAGAGGATCGTGAAGCGAATAAAATAAAATCTCCTCTCTTGGCCGCATCCGTTCCTTTACGATGGAATGCTGGAGGTCTAACGCTCCGCTCATCAGTCTGCATTCTTGAGGCAGAAGTACGCCCGATTCTTCAGAAGTCTTTAGCACATGGCGCAATTCGTCTGCGGAAATCTCTTGCTCTTTGCTGAAAAAAAAGAATAGGAATCGGGAGATCCAACTGGTCGCTCGAGTCAAGGGGTTCCGGATCGGCCGTAGCAATCGGGTCATCGAGTTGATAAAGGGAGCAGTCCGATAAGCCACGACAGCGTTATTCGTCATGGCAAAGGATTTTGGCAGAACTTCGCCGAAGATGAGCGTGAGAACTAGAGGCACGCCGACTTTCAAAAGCCAGTTAGGGAAAGCAGAAAACAGGCTCGATACGGTGTTTTGGACTAAAAGGTTCGCTAAAATATTAAGCATCAAAACAGTAACGAGAATTTCGCTCGGGTGGGACATCATTCTCGCGATCAGAGCCTGCCTCGAATCTCCGCTCTTTTTGTAGGATTGGATGGTCAAGGGAGAGAGGGAAAAAAGAGCAGTTTCCGATGCAGAGAAATAGGCCGAAGAGAAAAGCAAAAAGATGAGAATGACAATGAGCAAAGCTGTCATTTGGTAAAATGAACCTTAAGCCATCCTTCCGGCACGACTCCAAGATCTCGCATGAGAATCATTTCGATCCAGCTTGGGTCGCTCTGGGATTCGATCTGGAGACACAGGGATTCCCGTTCTTGCAAAGCAAACAATTTTTCTTTCTTCATTTCAGCGAAACGGGAAGAAAGTTCCTCTATCTGGCATTTCTTGGTCTGGATGAAATGCAGATACAGGGATGTGGCTGCAAGACAGAAAACCACGACCCACCACCACTTGCGCCACCAAGATCCGCTCATTATTGCCCTCGGCCCCATTATCTCGATTTTCGATTTGTTTTAAATACCCTTCAAAAAAAAGCAGTTTTTAAGAGTGTCTTAGATGGACGGATAAGTGATGGTCATCTGCTTCATGTATTTGCCTTTCCGGTCGGCGTAGGAGACTTCGCAGACTTCCTCGGCGACGAAAAAGAGCACTTGCGCAAGCCCTTCTCCGGCGTAAATTTTTGCCGGCAAAGGAGTTGTGTTGGAAATTTCCAGTGTCACGTATCCTTCCCATTCCGGTTCGAAGGGAGTGACGTTGACAATGATACCGCATCTTGCATAGGTCGATTTGCCGATGCAGAGAGTCAGTACGTTCCGGGGGATCCGGAAATATTCTACGCTGCGGGCCAGAGCGAATGAATTCGGGGGGATGACGCAGGACTCTCCCCTTATATCGACGAAGGCCTCCGGCTGGAAGTGCTTGGGATCGACGATCGAATTGTAGACGTTCGTGAAGACCTTGAATTCTTCAGCGACCCGGAGGTCGTAGCCATAGCTTGACAAACCATAGCTGACTAATTTTTTACCATTCGCCTCTCGAACTTGGGTGTCGGTGAAGGGCTCAATCATTTTATGGTCGACCGCCATGCGGCGGATCCATTTATCAGATCGCAAACTCATGCAAAAACTCGTGTTGGAAAACAGTAGATATAGCGCTTGAAATGATTTTCTTGCTACATTTTTCAACGTATGGACAATCCTTGCATCGAATCGTCTTGGGCGAAACCTGACGCGCCTTTTGAAACCCCGTTAAGGCCGCAGACGCTGTCTGATTTTTTAGGACAGGAGTCGGTCCGGCAAAGACTAGAGGTTTTCATAGAAGCCGCCAAGTCTCGCGGCGAGGCTTTGGGACATTGCCTTTTTTCCGGGCCTCCCGGGCTGGGAAAGACGACCCTTGCGCATATTATCGCCAAGGCGATGGGAACTCAGCTTTTCGTCACTTCAGGCCCCGCCATCGAAAAAGCGGGCGATCTCGCAGGCTTGTTGACCAATTTGAAACAAGGGGATGTATTATTTATAGACGAAATACACCGCCTTTCGAAAGTCGCAGAAGAGTATCTGTACCCGGCGATGGAGGATTTCAATCTCGACCTCATGATCGATTCAGGTCCGAACGCCCGGTCAGTCCGAGTCAAGCTGAACCCGTTTACACTGGTAGGCGCCACGACACGCTCCGGGCTTCTCAGCGCGCCGATGCGATCCCGATTCCTGATTTCCCTCCGGCTTGACTATTACGACGACGCTACTTTATGCAAGATCGTCCATCGAACCGCCTCCCTTCTGGACGTAAAATTGACTCCGGAAGCTTCGCTCGAGATCGCAAAACGGTCCCGCGGCACGCCTAGGATCACCAACAACCTGCTTCGCTGGGCGCGCGATTTCGCCCAGATCCGCAAACTCAAATCGATCGATGCGCTCTTGGCAAGACAAGCTCTTGAAATGCTGGCGATCGATGAAAAGGGTTTAGATGAAATGGACAAAAAAATCCTCTTCATTATGATAGATCATCACAACGGGGGCCCTGTAGGCCTCAATAATTTGGCCGCGGCGGTCGGAGAGGAGGCTCAGACTTTGGAAGAAGTGTATGAGCCGTTTCTCATTTTGCAAGGATTTATCAAGAGAACGCCGCGCGGACGGGAAGCAACCGCCCTCGCCTATGAACATATCGGCCGTAAACGGCCGCAAACGGAGTTTTTATGAAAGCACTACTAGCAACCGCCATCCTCATTTGCGGCACACTTTTTTCTGAGGAAGCACCCTTCCAACGGATAGCAGCCCCGATTGCGCCGCGAAATATCCAAGTCCTTCTTGAAAAAGACGCATCCGAAGCTCTTTTGGAAGTGAAAGGCCCCTATACGCTTTTCAATCCTCATGACGGGAGCAAGATCGCTTCCGGCCTGCTTGGCAAGCGATTCATCATCAGAGAAACGGAAAGCGGGCTAAAATGGGGAGAAGAGTTTCCCGGCATCCATCAAATCTACATTCACCCGAAAAGCTCCGACACCTCGATTTTCATCAACGGCATCCAATATAGTGGAGCAGTTGCGATATTTGGCGTGTCCGGAATGATCAATATCGTCAATGACCTCGATATCGAATCTTACGTCAAATCGATCCTTTCGACCCAGTTCCCGACTCCGATGGAACCTGAGGTGATGTCCGCCCTTGCGATCCTTATTCGGACCGACGCCTATTTCCGTGCGATGAAAAACCCGAACAGCTTTTGGCATACGTCCGCCGCTGCAGATCAGTATTCAGGCAGCGCTCTCATCGTATCGAATTCACCTGCGGTGCGAGCTGCGGACACTACCCGCCATTTAATCCTCGTCCATCCGAATAACGGGAGGAATTCTCCCTTCGCCGCTACCTGGACAGAGCATAGCGCCGGTAAGACTGCAAGATACGAAGCGATCTTCCGTCAAGATGCCGATGCCCCGGAGAGAGGGGTGGATGCGCCCCATGCAGCTCTGGCTCGGCATGACTCTAAATGGACCTATCTGATCTCTAAGAAAAATCTTGCGAAACTGCTCGATATTCCCCTAGTTAAATCGATCGAGGTATTCGTCGACCCATCTTCAGGAAAATCCTACGGGCTTCGGATCCAGGATAACAGCGAAACTCACGATATCGACTTTTTTACACTGCAAGAGCGTCTCGGCAAAGACCATATCCTCAGCTCCGATTTCAATGTATCGGTGAAAGAAGACGCAATTCTATTTACCGGTTTCGGCAAAGGGCATGGGGTCGGCCTCTGCCTATATTCGGCGTCCGCACAGGCGCAAAACGGCGATAATGCAGTCAAAATTCTAGCCAAATTTTTTCCAGAAACTTACCTCTTCAACTTGGACGCTCTCCCGGACGGAATACTGAAGTAAGAGGGTGTCTACGAACTTCGATTTCGTTGAGTTTTTGGATGCTTTTCGATTTCAAGCTTGGGAGGGGGGCGTATACTTTGTCGAAAGTGCCTCCCCCCAAAGATTATCCTTTTGTTTATCTTTGCTCTTCGCTCCTTCCAAAGTACTTGGTGGGATTTTTGGACGAGACTTCTGTCCTTTTAGCGTCGCTATCTCATCTTTCAGACGCTGATTTTCTTCTTGCAGCTGTGCGATGGTATTGAGGGCGATGTCGAGACGCTCATTGAGCCATCGATTTTCCTCGATCAATTGGGCGTTTTGCTTTATGAGATAAGCGTTTTGCTCTGAAAGTTGTCGAATGAATTCATCGTGATTCAACATAAGCTGATTATCAAGCACTATGAATCAATGCATTTGCTATTTGTTCTAAAAATTTTAATTACCTAAGTTGTGACCTCTTATTGATTCATACTGTTTTATAAAAAGTCCTTCCCGACTTTAAAATTTTTTGGTTAAAAACAAAAATTTAAAAATACATTAGGCTTTTTATTAATCAGCATGAATCAATTTGACAATATTTATATTTGCAACTTTTGTAATTAAAATTTTTGTAATAAATAGTAAAAATTTAAAAAAGTTATATTTTGCAAAAAAAAGAAGTTATGTGTTATTTTTTTAATGAAAATGGAGATATATATGAATATGGCAGTTCAAAATACTTGCCCAGCTACCTGGGTAAATAGCAGCATCGTTCCGAATCAAAGCCCCTTCCAGGCTTATCCAATACCATCACCAGTTGAAAGCATAGCGAGAATACGCGATATATTGAAAAAATCCGGTTTGTTAATTTCGAGAATAACAAAAAGTTTAAGATCCGGTCCGACACCGATAGCATTTTCAGTGGGGAACGTAGTAGTAGCTGGCCTAGTATTAGTGAAAGGAGGAACATATGTTGTGGAAAAAACGGTGGAGGCAGCAATCGAAGCGCCAGTTGAAACGTTGTTTACCGGAGTTGGCATTTTAAGTGTGGTAGTACTATTCTTAGCTGCCAGGAATGCTGCGGGAGGAGCAGGGGGAGCTCCAGGTGCACTCTCAGTTCCTCCGAGGGCAGGGGGGTAGCGATAGATTGTCAGGATCGACAAAAGTCACAAAGGCCGTTTGCTTTTCGTAAGTGTCGGATTTTGCTTGGATATAAATTTAGTTCTTTGGGGTTGATGAACTTTCTGGTAGACTGGAGCTTCACCGGGGAACCCGTGGAATAAGCAATCTGAACTAGGTCAGGGCCGGAAGGCAGCAGCCTTAAAGAACCTGTCTTGTGTCGCGTGGCCCTCTCCGGTGTTTTTTATTGATTGCTGGGAGCTGTATACAAGCTTCTATTGCGTAGGGTCGCGCTGGCATAGATGATCCCATCCCCATTCGTTAACAGTATAAACAGTGTAATTCTACTGGACTTTGTCCATTTCTAGAGAAGTTTACGCAGTTCAGCCTGAAGTATGGCGAAAGCGGTGAAAGAGTCCCGCAGCGGAACTTTTTGTTTATTTCCATTCAAAGGAACTTCTAAATATCCGTCGAGGAGCCCTTTTTTCAGCTCCTCTTTTGAAAAGGAAAGTATATCTGCAATTGCCTCGGAGTATTCTCGGTCGCTCAATCCCTGTTTGGAAACGCGCCCTAAGTAAATAGGAACGATTGAGCAGATGGTTCCGCTATCGGGAACCATTTCGCCTAAAAAGACAGCGGAATCAGCTTCCAATCCCGTTTCTTCTTTTAATTCGCGGAGCGCTGTTTGTTCCAGGGTCTCCCCTTTTTTACCGATACCTCTCGGCAATTCAAGTTCCCAAGACCGAGTTGCATGGCGGAAATTGAGGTTGAGGACGACCCGGCCATTTGCAAGGACAGGAAGCACCGCAGCTCCCCTCCCCTCTGTTTTCCACATCAGCCGGTCATATGTGCCGGGAACGCCTTTCGGAAAATAGACCGCATCGCGGATCCAAATCCAGTAAATATCTTCCGAAACGATCCCGATCTTGCTGGATTGAACGGCTTCCTCATCGGAAAATCCTTTTTGGATTAGCCGTTTTTTCTGGATCTCTTCAATTTTTGCAATCTCGGCAGGATCTACCACAACTTCGATCTCCCCTTGCCGGAAATTTCCATTGGGCTGTTGAATCATTTCCAAAAAGGCAAAATAATTATCTTTGGTTTCTGCAGCACCAACTATTGTTATCAGGGTCGCCAAAAAAACATAAATCAGTTGCATATTCTATTTACCTCGACTTTGTACAATTTCTGACGAGCAGATTTAGAGGAGACGCTCTGCAATTTTTTCCTTCTTTTGCGAAATTCATAGCCGAAGGCCTCTATCAATGAGCAAAAAAAAGGGGGAAAGGGCCAGCGACTCTCTCGGAGATGCCTTCACGAAATTGTACAAAGTCGAGGTTACCCGAAATAATTGATTCCCATTGATTTTCGCACATCGTGAAGGGTTTTGTCGGCCGCAGCAATGGCAACCTCGGTTCCTCGATGCAGCATCTCCATGATTTGCTTGGGATCTTTGGCCAGTTCTTTACGCCGCTCGCGGATCGGCTCTAGGAAAGCTTGGAGTACCTCCAGCAAGTATTTTTTCACGGAGGAATCGCCAAGGCCGCCGCGCTGGTAGTGGTCTTTGAGCTCCTCTATGTTCGTTTTGTCCGTGCCAAAGGCGTCCAAATAAGTAAAGACGGGGTTGCCTTCAACTTTTCCCGGATCTTCTACGCGGAGGTGGCCCGGGTCTGTGTACATCCCTTTTACTTTTTTCGAGACTGAATCGGCATCATCGGCAAAAAAGATCGCGTTCCCGAGAGATTTGCTCATCTTGGCGCGCCCATCCAGCCCAGGAAGACGGGCGATTGCCGAAGTCAAAATTTCAGGCTCGACCAAAACATCAGTCTTGTAGATTCGGTTAAACTTGCGGACGATTTCAATAGTCTGCTCGATCATGGGGATCTGGTCGTCCCCTACCGGTACGAGATTCGCCTTGAAAGCCGTGATATCCGCAGCTTGGGAAATCGGGTAGACCATGAAACCGGCGGGAACCTCTTCGCCATATCCCTTTTGTTGGATTTCCAGCTTGACGGTCGGGTTGTGCTTGAGGCGGTTCCATGTGACGAGATTGAGGAAATACTGGGTCATCTCAGGAAGGGCCGGCACAAGCGATTGGATGAAGATCGTCGTTTTATGAGGATCGATCCCGACTGCCAGATAATCAAGAGCGACTTGCAAGATGTTTTCACGGACTTTTTGAGGATCGTCGGCATGGTCGGTCAGAGCTTGAGCATCGGCAATCATCACGAATTGCCGATGCAGGTTCTGTAAATGGACGCGGGCCGATAGAGAACCTACATAGTGGCCTAAATGGAGCTGCCCCGTAGGTCTGTCTCCCGTAAGGATGATTTTTTTTTGAGTCATGCCCTGATTCTACTCGCCCAACACTTTAGAAACAACCTTTCAGAGACTGTCAACGAACCCAACTCAGGTTAATAAGATCTTTAGCGTCAGATCGAATAAAAGAAACATTTGAACCAGAATTTTCTTGCGGCAATTCGCCGTTTATGGGATGACGTTTGGTCAAGTTACCATATGAATCAGAAAACTCTTGACCCCCCTTCTTCGATCGGCCCTTATTCCATCCTAGAAAGCCTAGGCAGAGGAGGAATGGGAGAGGTTTTTCTTGCCAAAGATCCTTCATGCGGCCGCAGCGTGGCCTTGAAGCGGATCCGGCCGGATCTGAAAGAGAACAAGACGCTCCAGAGCCGGTTTTTGAGGGAAGCCAAAGTCGCGAGCGTCCTGACCCATCCCTCGATCGTCCCCATTCTTTCGGTTGAAACGGCCTCCCCCGACATCTATTACACCATGCCGTTTGTAGAGGGGGAAACGCTCCGCCAAATTCTTCGGAAGACCCGTGAAGAAGAAAAAAATGGAGAGCCCCTTCATCCGATCGGACGCTCAATTCCTTCCTTAGCGAGAATCTATCTTCAGGTATGCGAGGCCGTGGCCTATACCCATTCTAAGGGGATCATCCACCGAGATCTGAAACCTGAGAACATTATCGTAGGGAAATATGGAGAAGTCATGATCCTCGATTGGGGGATTGCCGATTTCCTCGAGCAGATCAAAGAAGAGGAGGAAGGAGGCCGCGAGCCAACTCCTGAAAAAGAGTCCCGGTCCAGCGAGGATCTGACTAGGCCCGGAAAAATCACAGGCACCCTTGCCTACATGCCTCCCGAACGGCTCACAGGAGCCAATGCATCTTCCGTTCAAACCGATGTCTATGCCCTCGGCGTCATTTTATATCAACTTCTTACCTTGCAGCTTCCATTCCAGCGAAAGACAATCGCTGCATTCCGCAAAACGCTCCATACGGAAGAACTCATCCATCCCGTAGAGATGGCGCCCTACCGCGATGTGCCTCATCAACTCGCAGCCGTCTGTAAAAAATGCCTCGCTCGAGAAGCTTCCGAGCGCTATAAGAACGTCGAAGAATTGATCGCCGATGTGAAAAACTACATCGAAGGAAAGCCCGAATGGATCTATTTAGGCGAACTCGATCTCTTAAATTCGGAAGACTGGCAATTCCAGGAGCACATCCTCTTGGCGAAAAATATCGCCATCACCCGCTCGCTCGATGTGACCGAATGGGCCGCGCTTGCGATTTCCAGCCGGTCATTTCCTGAAAACATCCGGATGGATGCCGAAGTAAAGATGGGATCTGACGGAAAAGGGATTGGTTTTCTTTTAAGTATTCCAGAAGCCGACGAGCGGAAAAGTTTAGAAGAGGGCTATTGCATCTGGCTGGGATCCCAAAAAGACCCTTCGTGCCGCCTGTTCCGGAATAATGTTCAGGTCATGGAAGCAAAAGGAATCTATCTGAAACCTGGAAAGAACCACCAGATCCGGATCGAAAAGGTGGAAGAGCATCTGAAATTCTATTTGGATGGGCATCTCCGATTGGAACTTGCAAGCCATCTTCCCCTTGCAGGAACCCATGTGGGATTTCTCCAGAGAGACGGCGATTTCGAACTAAAAAATTGGTCGTTTTACGACGGCAGCCACAATCTGATGGTGAATTGTTTGAGCGTTCCCAATGCCTTCTTAAGCCATAAGCTGTACGATCTTGCCCTGCGGGAATACCGGCGCATTGGCCAATCGTTTCCCGGGCGGGCGGAGGGTAGGGAAGCGCTTTTTCGCGCAGGGCTGACCCTTCTCGAAAAAGGGAAAGCAGGGATGGAAGAAAAGTTTGCCCATCTTGCCTTGAAAGAATTCGAAAAGCTCTACCGGACTCCCGGAGCGCCATTGGAATATCTTGGGAAGTCTCTTGTCTACGAAGCTCTCGGCGATGCGGAAGAAGAGGCGAAATGCCTTGAACTCGCCTTGAGAAAATTTCCCAAGCATTCGCTTCTTCCTATGCTCAAAGAACACATCGTCTACCGGATGCACGAGAGCTCATTGAACAATCGAGAAGCCACCTACCGGATCATCCTCCTAGCGCTTCGGCATATTCCCGATTTGCTCGAAAACCCTGATACGAGGACTCTCATCGACAGCCTCCAAAAAAATTGGGAGCCGCTTCTCTTCATCGAAGAATCAAACGCAGCGCTTCAGAACATGGCGATCCAGCTCGCCTTTTGGCTTGGGAAGGCGCCCATTCTCGTTGAAATGGCTGAAGCCTTTTTGAAACAGGATCCAGTTAACGAAATTCTGCTCGGAAATGCCGTTTTTGCCCTGATCGAGCTCGATGCCATCGAGCCGGCAAAGAAATTCCTCGAACTCCCCTATTCTCGCATGATCGCCGCCTGCAATGCGTTGAAACCGCTGAAAACAGTCGAGATTCCTGAGCAAATGGACCGGTGGGAATGCCGCTGTCTCCATTATAGGATGCGCCAGGCATTGCAAAAGAAAGAGATGGAACCTCTAGAAAAAACTTATGCGACGCTGGAGACATGCAAAATTTCGAAATCTCTCCGCAGCAATTTCGACGCCATAGAATTGTGGCGCTGCCTTTTGCAGAAAGATTTTCGACAGGCAGCGAGAATTTTCAATAAATATCCTACCGGAGCCGTAGCTCAAGAAACGTCCCCTCTTCATTTTCTCTTCGGCACTTGGGCCTATTTGAAGGAAGGGCCCAAAGCCGCCGCGGCTTATTTCGGCGCCGTATTGGATACCCCTTATCCGCCGACAGCAGCGCTTCCCAGCCTTTTCTTGGCTGGCCGCATCGACGAAAAGAAAGGGTGGATCGAGCGGGCCTTTTGGTGGGAAAAGAAAGAACTCTACCGCCAGCTCGACTTATTTTATCGAGCAGTTGGAAAAAAAGGACCTTTGAAAAATGTATAAAAAGTAAAATAATCCTCCTATGAGAAAATTACCTAAAATCAAATCATCCCGGATCGTTCACGACGGGTATATTTCGCTGCGCGAAGATCTTTTGGAGCGCGAAGGCGGGCTCATTCAGTCGATGAACACTTTCATCTGTACCGATGCGACGACAATGCTTGCGCAAGATACAGAGGGCCGATGGATCCTCAACCGCGAATACCGTCATTCGACAGGAGAAATCCTTCTCGGATGCCCAGGAGGGCGTTTGGAGCAAGGCGAAGACCCGATTGCCGGAGCTAAGCGGGAATTTTTCGAGGAGACCGGCTATTGGGCTGACGACGTCGTGCTGCTGGGCAGCTGCTATCCATTCCCAGGCCTCTGCAACCAAAAAATCTATCATCTCTTTGCAAGAGGGGCGGTCAAAAAAGGGGAGCCGAAGCTCGACCCATTCGAGTTTATTGAGACAGAGTTGATCGACGATACGGAGCTGCGGAAACGGATTTTACAGAACGCTCCGATCGATGGGATCTTGCTGACCGCTCTTTGGTATAAAGATCATTTTTTTCAATAGCGGCAGTTTGGGTTGGTCTTCCGACTATCCTGAGGTGGGGGAGGCTTGAGACGCCCGTCTTCTTTTTTCCAGATGCGGCAGGATTGACTTTTGTTTTTTCATTAGGCGAGCCAATTGCCTCAGATTCCTCTTTTTTAGGAAGAATCCGATCGATCGCGTATTCCGCTCCGCACATTGCGGCTAATGCAGAAACGTAGCTAGACATATGCTCCAGGAAAAAATTCATGAAGTCATATAATTCGAACTTGCTGCCATACCGGGTGTTCGTATCATACCCGCGGAGGGAAGAGAAAAAGGAAAGAGCAGAATCCAGCATGATCGTTGTCCCCATCGCTTTCAAAGTTTTGAACGGCAGTAAGGCAAGCGACAGCCCAATGAACGAGTGATGGATGCGCATCGGGGCAGACGGCGTTGCATCGAGAAGATAGTAGATCGGAAATGCGAATGACATGACTAAATTGCCGAAATGGAACGCGGCGGCGGCCTTATTTCCCTGAAGCCAGTTTTTCACGGCAAGTACGCCGTGCAAGACCCCGACAATAGCGTATTCCAGGAAAACCACGACAGGGGTCTGGAACGGCAATAAATTATAGGCATCCCAAGCGGACACAGTCTGCGACAAAGCATAATGAATGAGAGAATATAGGCCGTAAGCTGCTGCAGCGATAGTGCCACCAATAATCACAACTCCCAAGACGGTCAGCGCGATATTTTTTGCGATCCTTCGAGAAGCTTCTTTTGACGATTCCCCAGCTCTCGGGTAAAAGGCGTCGTTCGCCCATTCTTTGGCGCTCTGGACTTTCTCTTGGAGGCTTTTGTAATAGGATTTGCCGTTGACGAGCGCGTCCCCGAGCAGGCAAATGCCGGAGACGGCCGAAGGGATGGCCAAATAAGAAGGCAGAAGCATGATCGGACAGACAACGCAGGCAGACACCATGCCGGCAAAAAGCGTCGTGCAGGCCGCACCGATAAAAATATTTTTCACCACTCTTTTTCTAAATTCCGAATCGCTTTCCCCCTTCTTTTGCGTGAAAGAAGAGACAAGGAATTCTTTCGCCTCGCCTAGTTTCTTTTGTATCAAGGAAAAATTTTTATAGACGTATCCGACGAGCGAAATTGCAACCATCGCAGCTGGAATAGCTAATGTCAACGGGAGAAGATAGCCTCTCGCATTCCAAATAAAATATTTAGAAAACTCTTGAACTGACTGCACAATCATCCAGTTATTTAATTTTCATTTATTATATCAGAATCACTATATAAATAACATCAATATTTCATATACCGAAGTGAATTCAAAAGTTGGGAATTTGGCAAGAAGGGCGCGCAAATTTTTTGTACTGGAGCAAGCAGCTTTGTTCATGAACAAAGCGCGAGTGAAGTCAAAAAAACTTGCTGCGAAGCCGACGCAGTCAAAAACCAACTTTTGAATTCATTTCGGTATACACTCGACTTTGTACAATTTTTGGCTCGCAGCCTCAGAGGAGGCGCTATTCATGAGCGAAGAAATAACAAAAAAGATACTTTTTGCTAATATGTTTTCCCATGACAGCTCTGCCTACAGCTTACGATCCGAAACTTGTCGAAGAGAAGTGGTATCTCTTTTGGAAAAAAGGCGGGTATTTCAAAGCGGATCCGCATTCGAAAAAACCTCCTTACTGCATCGTCATTCCTCCTCCCAATGTGACCGGCGTCCTCCACATGGGCCACGCCCTTGTCGATACGATCCAGGACATTTTGATCCGTTGGAAGCGGATGCAGGGATACGAGGCGCTTTGGGTTCCCGGAACAGACCACGCGGGCATTGCGACTCAGACAGTTGTTGAGCGCAACCTGTATATCCAAACAGGAAAACGCCGCAAAGATTTCAGCCGTGAAGAATTTTTGGCCCATGTCTGGAACTGGAAAGAGAAATGCGAAGGCGAGATTCTTGGCCAGTTGGAAAAGCTCGGATGTTCCTGCGATTGGTCGCGTCTTCGCTTTACTATGGACGAAGAAAATAACCGCGCGGTGCGCGCTGCATTCAAAACGATGTTCGACGATGGTCTCATCTACCGCGGCGATTACTTGGTTAACTGGGATCCGGTTGCGCAAACTGCGCTCTCCGACGATGAAGTAGAGCATGAAGAGAGGCCTTCCTTCCTTTGGCATATCCGCTATCCCCTATCGGACGGCAGCGGCTCCATCACGGTAGCGACGACCCGCCCGGAAACGATGCTTGGAGACACTGCTGTTGCGGTTTATCCCAGCGATGAACGGTATGCGGCTTTTATCGGCAAACAGGTAAGCCTTCCCTTGACCGACAGGACGATTCCCGTGATCGCCGATCCATTCGTCGATCCCGCTTTTGGGACCGGCGCCGTAAAAATCACTCCCGCGCACGACTTCAACGATTTCGAAATGGGCGGCCGCCACGATCTCCCCCGCATCAACATTCTAACCCCGGACGCTCGCATCAACGAGGCGGGCGGGTCGTTTGCCGGCCTCTCTGTCGAAGAGGCGAGGATCGCTGTCGTACACGAATTAAAGAAACAGGGCTTCTTGGTCAAAGTCGATCCCTATCTTCTCCGCGTCGGAGTATCCTACCGCTCTAAAGCCGTGATTCAGCCTTACTTGTCCAAACAGTGGTTCGTAAAAATGACCCATTTTAAAGACAAGCTTGTTTCAGCGGTCAAAGATCAGAGGATCAAGCTCATTCCTCCTCATTGGGAGCAGACCTATTTTCATTGGATTGACAACTTGCGCGACTGGTGCATTTCGCGCCAGCTTTGGTGGGGCCATCGGATTCCCATTTGGTATGGAGCAAACGGTCAAATCCTCTGTTGGAGCGGCGAAGGCGAGCCACCCGAAGTCGAAAAGGACCCCTCGAATTGGACTCAGGATCCCGATGTTTTAGACACTTGGTTTTCTGCCGGCCTTTGGCCTTTCAGCGTCCTTGGATGGCCAAAGAAAACCGCAGAACTCAAGAAATTCTATCCCACCGCCGTACTCGTCACTGCGCATGATATCCTTTTCTTTTGGGTTGCCCGGATGATCCTCATGGGAGAATACATCATGAAGTCTCCCCCCTTCCACGAGACATTCCTCCACGGACTCATCTATGGCAAATCCTATTGGAAGAAGAATTCTGACGGTTCCGCCACCTACATCATGGGAGAAGAGAAGGCCAAATACGATCTCGGCGCTCCCCTGCCTGAAGGAATCGAATCGAAGTGGGAGAAGATGTCCAAGACGAAAGGGAATATCATAGATCCCTTGGAAATCATCGCCACCTTCGGCACCGACGCATTGCGCATCGCCCTCTGTTCCAGCGTTACCCATGCGCGCCAGATCGATCTGGACCGACGGCGGTTCGAAGAGTACAAAAATTTCGCCAATAAAATTTGGAATGGGGCCCGCTTCGTCTTACTCAACCTCCAAGGGTTCTCCCTATCCACCGGAGTCGACCGCAATCTCTTGACCCTCGAAGACCGATGGATCCTTTCGGTCCTAAACAGGACGATCCGCGAAATCAACCAATGTTTTTCTGCATATTCGTTCGACAAGGCCGCTCTGCGTGCTTATGAATTTTTCTGGAACGATTTTTGCGCTGTCTATTTGGAAACCGCCAAGCCCGTCCTTTTTGGCAGGACGGGAACATCGGAATTGAAAGCCAACAAACAAACAATCCTTCTCGTCCTCCTTCTCAATTCGATCCGCCTCCTGCATCCGATCACTCCTTTCATTACCGAGGAGATCTTTTCTCTCTTGAAGGAAGCTTTCCCGATTCTCCCTCCGATCGCAGGCGATCCTTACCTAAGCGACGCCGTCCTGGCCTTGAACTCAACAGCTTGCATTGCCGCTCCCTATCCCAATGTCCTTGCCGAGTCCGATATCGATCCGGAAACCGAAAACGACTTTGGCGCCATGAATGACCTTGTCCGAACGATCCGCAATATCCGCGCCGAAATGCAAATCTCCCCTTCTGAAAAAACAGACCTCTATTTTTCCGGATCTAAAACCTCTGCGGAATGGAAGCAGGCATCGACTCACCGGGAGATCATCCTCTCCCTTACCCCTACCTCACAGATCATTTTTTTCGAGCATGAACCAACGCTTTTTGGCGCCAGCGCTCTATGGGGCGGCTTGAAGCTTACGATACCGATCCCCGAGGCTCTCAAGGCAAAAGAAAGGTCCCGGCTGGAAAAAGAAAAAGAAAAACTTGTCAAAATGCGGGAAGGGACCGAGGAGAAACTAGCTAATGTTGAATTCCGCAATAGAGCCCCTCAAGAAGTCGTTGCAAAACTAGAGCAGAACCTTGCCCAAACAAATCGGCAGATCGATGACATCGTCCACAAGTTAAATAAGCTGGCAGAGTATTAGAACCTCTCCAAAACCGGGGTTCGTCGCTTTTTGGAATTATTTTGGCTGCTTTTTGACTTCAAGAGACTACCCGCAATCTGCCCTCCTCGGCTCGATATAGTTTTTTTTCAATTATTTCAATTATTTATCGGGCAATTTAGGTACGGGCAATTTAGGTACATATTGACATTAATCTCATTCCAATGTTAAGATTTTCCTGCTTTTGAGATTTTCTGTGTTGTCTTTCAGGTAAATTAAAAAATTAACGAGGTGTTTATGCAACTAGATTCAATAGTAAATAATGCGATTGCAAATCGCGGATCGGTTAACACAGCTATGGCGCTTGTAGTTGATAGATCAGGTTCTATGTACCCCTATGTTCAAAAGGTAGTTGAAAGCGTTAAAAACTTTATTTCAGATCAAGATAAAATTAGAGGTAAAGCATCTTTAACAATCGCTCAGTTCAATCACGAATATAATGTCATTTTAAAGAATCAAGACATCCATAAGGTCGATAAAAACCTGTTTGAGCGGATGTACCATATCTATGGGGGAACGTCTTTATACGATGCTGCTCTTCGGGCTATTTCTGACATGGAAGACCAATTGAAATCCATGGCGGAAACGGAAACCCCCAAAAGAGTCGTGATCGCGCTAGTGACCGATGGACAGGATGTTTCGAGCGAGAATACAGCAGAGAAAGTAAAAGCGGTCATCCAAGAAAAACAGCGTTTGGGTTGGGACTTTTTGCTTTTAGGATCAGATCAGACTACCTTAGAAATCGGAGAAAGACTTGGTATTGGGCAACAAAAGTCGGCGCTCTTTTTAGCCGATAACGTAGCAAAGAGCGTAAAGGTGATCAGCGATCAGATCGAAAAAGCTCGCCGCAACAAAGTTGTTGAAATTACCGATAAAGAGCGTACTACATTACTACTACCCGGAAAAGTCGATCTCTGATTTAAAAAAATAAAGGCATCAAGAACCCTTGATGCCTTTCTCAATTTGGTAGACAAACGACAAATTTTAAGTCACGTCACTACAACTAAGACCTGAAATAGGACCTGCATCTGAGGAAGTATTATAGTCGGCTCGACACTCAGGTTTTATTCCCATTTGCTGGTATAACCAATTAGGATTCGTTAGCGTCTTGGTTATCGTCATGCAGTTGCACAGAAGTTTATCCAATGATACACACTCCCCAGTAGCCTTCATATTCTGCTTTGCTCTATTCAAAACGGTGTGAGCTTTCTTACCCAAATCCTTATATTTTTTTTCAACAAGGGCTTCCAGATCCTCCGCAGTCATTTCATTAAGATCTGCTAAAGCTTGCATAGCCAAATTATCATAGTCCTGTTGAATAAAAGCTATTTTACAATATTTTTTAGCTTCAACAGCCAAATCATTATATTTCTGATTAATAGCGCCTTCCTGCTGAATTTGCTGTATATCAAGAGACACCTGAGCTTTTTGAAACAGTGTTTGATATTTCTTTGTAATCTTCAATTCCTGGCTCAGCGTCGGTTTATGAAGATCTTTCCGCTCTTTCTCAGCCAAATCATCATATGCCTTCACAATTTTAGCTTGGTTCTCCCTTCTCGCATCCTTAAGATTTTCCATAGCTCGCGCAGCCAAATTTTTATATTTTTGACCAATTAAATCTTCCAATTTCTTCGCGCTCAAATTTTTAAGATCTTTTTGATCATCTGCAGTCAATTCATAATGAGCTTCCCGATCTTTCGCAATCAATTCTATAAGAGCTTCTTTATCTTCCACACTCAGTTCATTAAACTTCTTTAATTTATCAAAGTGGAATAACAGATTTTTTTTATGGAACGCTCGCTGGTGATTTCCATCTTTTTTGTCGAAGCAGCAGGTATACAAAATGTCAGCGCAAGCGGCATCGTCAGGCAAGCTCGCTAACCGGTTCAACTCGGCAATCTCGTTGAAAGTATAGCTTGAGTGCCACTCTACCTCTGGTTTGCTCTCGACTTTAGTTTTGGACGAGTAAGCTAATTTGAAATATTGATCGTAAGCGAAATTGCCGACGTTTTTGGCCGTATCACGCATTTTTCTTTCTACTGTTGCAGGTCCTATACAGAACACTCCAAGAGCCGTTAGAGCCGCTAAAGAAGCGACTATCACGCACCTTTTCTTTGTTTTCGACATCTTGTTCCATTCATCTTTGAGAGTAGGTCCACCGCTTTCCAGAGACTTGTACGTTTTGACGGCATTTACAGAGCCTATGCCAGCTGATACTCCAACTATAACCGGTAGGATCGCCTCAAAATCTCGAGGGCCCGCAGTAGTTAAAGCTACGCCTCCTATGAGACCTAGAGTCAATGATATTGCATAACTGTTCCATCCAACCTTTAGAGATTTTGCCATCTTGTCCAATGTACTATGCTTTACGGGAGGCGCGACGGTCATCTTGTCAGGAAACCGCTCCTCATTGGTAAGCGAATTGTATTTTTGCTGATATGCGTTTGATCCGCTGCTATAAATCCAACTTGTCATAGGTACTATATATGATGGTATCCAGAACTTTGCGAGATCTACTCCGCTTAAATGAAGAACTCCTACCCCTGTCGCAATGGTTCCGAAGACAGCCGCAGTAGCTGACAACGCGGCTATTCTACATTGTGCGATTTTGCTCGCATGGTTTTTTCTAGCCACAGAAGCTTTAGCCTCATCGGGAGTAAGGGATCTGTCGGGAGTCAGGGATCTGTAAGTGTTGGCAGCCCGCCCAAGGCCAACCAGCGCTGATATACCGATAATCGGCGGTAGGGCGTCGGACTCTCGCACATTAAAAAACATTGCAGCTGCGATACCAATAGAACATGTAACTCCACAACTAGTCCATGCAGCCTTTGCTGCTTCTGTCACTTTTTTCCAAGTGCTGGCGGGCTTTTCCACAAGAGCGGCGTTTGTATTGTCATTTGATTCCTCTTTCTTAGAAATCCTTGAATACTCTCTAGAAGCCGCAAAGATACCGCTAAGAACCGCTGTCGAAATAATAAGAGGTAAAGGATTATAAGAGTGTCTATAATTAAGTGAGGGTCCAAGGGTCTGGGCGTAAGCACAGTATCCTGCCACAACATTTCCAAAGGTAGCCGCGCCAGCTATCAACCCAGCCTGTAGAGACTCTGCAATTTTGCCCGCAGCGCTTCGTTGAGCCACGGGGTCCGGAACGCCGGTCAATGGCGTCCATTGATTTTTATTGGTCGCATCTTTCGCTATTTTTTGGTGCTGATCCGGCGAAATTTCTTTAATAGGGAAAAATTGAGAAGGTAATGAAAGAGAATTCAAAATAAAGCCCCTTATCTTGACTATTCCTTTATAATTTGGCTGGTATTATACAGGATCTTTGCATTT
>JABDHH010000007.1 GCA_013285585.1 Chlamydiota bacterium | reverse complement strand
GTATTTGTACTTTGTTTCGGCTCCAATATTCACTCAAATGAAATCAAAAATTTTTCAGGCAATATATTTATTATAGGAGATAGTCATACAACAGCATTTGCAAGACTTCCCAAGCATCTCAACGGCAAAATAATACAACCCTTTTATAAGATGGGGAAGTCTGGGCACCCAGCCTCGATGTATGGGGTAGGCCGTGACAATGCAGAAAACATCGTTTCGGAAAGCGACTTTGGCTTGCTTCAAGATGGAGATGCGATTGTTTTTTGTTACGGGTATGTGGATGTCAATTGGCTTATTTGGAAACAAGTTAATATCAAAGAACGCAATTTAGATCAGGTAGTCGAGGATCTTGTTGAAAAATACTTAAGCGCAATTTCAAATATAACAGAAAAAAATATCATCAAAATTGTCTACAACGTACTCCCTCCAATATATGATTGTTCCTATTGTAAATTTATTGGAACATTTATCGATCGAATCACATATTCGAATAAAATGAATACAATGCTTGCCAGAGAATGTGCAAATCGCAAGATAGAATTTCTGGATGTTTACGCTGCCTGTTGCGATGAGACAGGGCAGCTTAGTGCCGAATTAAGAGATGGCGAAGACTGTCATATTAAACCGTCTTCTAATGACATTATTTTGGAAAATCTTTGTGGCATATTATCTAGACTATTCAGTGATAAGTTCATTTTTCATGAACTCAAATAAAACTATACCGCGCCCGCTTAGGTTGTGTGAATTTTGACAGCAGGTTTTTGGCTCCAGTATACCGAAGTGAATTCAAAAGATTTTTGATACCAAATATCAGAAATAACGTTAAGTTTGGCAAGGAAGCTGCACAAATTTTTTGTCTGGAACGAGTGACCATTGCCAGCATGGCAAGGCACGAGTGAAGACGAAAAATTTGTTGCAGAGCTGACGTAGCCAAACCCAACGTTATTTCTGATATTTGGTATGAGTATTTTGATGAGGGTGGATCAGGCAGATCGAGAACGAGATTGGAATACCAGGTTCCTTTCTTGTGAACCAGTCGAGCTTTCACGCCGAAATTGTTTCAAAAACTTTTGAAAACGCTCCCTACTGCCGGTTGAATCGGCTCTGTTTTTTGTCCAACAACCGGGAATCGATCGAGATCCGCCCCGGACCGAAGACAAACACAAGAAGCGATGCGAAAAGAAAACTGAAAGGAGTGCTATGGATGAAATTTTGCGAATTCGACAAGATCATGCGGACCGCTGCGCTCTCCGCGGTCGCAAACGCGACGATCATCACGCATATGAGAGGAATCGAGGCCAGCCTCGAAAATAGGCCGAGAAAGAGACACGCGCCTCCTACTGTTTCGACCAACGCGGTAAGAAATGCACTAAAGTGAGCAAACGGAATCCCCAGCGACTGGAAATAGGTGACCACATTCCCCATATGGGTAAATTTCCCAAAACCGGTTAAGAAGAAACTCCCGCCCCAATATAAGCGGATCAAGAGTAACAGCGGCGATTGCAAGCGGTTGCCGAAAACGGCAATTTTCGAATACATTTCACGGAACGATATCATATTTTTATCAACTCCCAATCCCACATATTTATGATCTCAATTTTCTCTGCAAGGGAAAAATAGGGAGTTCTTAAGAACCGATCTCATAGGTTCAACGACTTGCTTTTTCTAACTGCTTTGTGAATTCTTTCAGAACAAAGGAGAGATTTCTTTGAATCTTATTCTTCAATAGGAATTTGACTAGTCCCGCGAAAAGCCCTTTCATTTCCGCAGTGTAGCGAATTTCGGACCCTCTATCGACGGCTCTTACGGAGTGGGTGAAAATCATCCGGACGAATAGGCTTTTCCAAAGAATCGAAAAGCGCTCTCCTTTTACGACATCGAGGATTTGGTATTTGAAACCTGTGCTCTTAGACCGCTGCCCGGGTTCGATGGGGCTATTTGCATGGATCGCGTGGGCGCTTTCCCAGGCTTTCCAAACAGCCTCAGGCGATACGCGGGATTCGATTGTCGCTTCCATTCATCCTCAAGAACCAGTATAGCTCAAAACATGATTTTGTTAGTCCTGATTCTCCCTTTTTTGCTCTGGAGCGCAGAGTTTGAGCTGACCGATGCCGAATGGAGAGAGCGGCTGGGTCGAGAGCGCTATAATGTAATGCGCCGAAAAAGCACGGAATCGGCCTATAGCGGCGCCTACCTCGACGAGGAGAGAGAGGGAATCTATGTTTGCGCAGGATGCGGCCAACGGCTATTTCGCTCTCAAGACAAATATAGCGAACCTGGGTGCGGATGGCCCTTGTTCAAACAAGCTCTTGAATCCAAAAATGTGGTTTACAAAGAAGACAGAAGCTTCGGATTCAAAAGATATGAAGTCCTATGCCGCCGGTGCGAGTCTCATCTAGGGCATGTTTTCAACGATGGACCTCCTCCCAAGCACCTGCGGTATACCATCAATTCGATCACTCTGGTTTTGATGGTAAAAAACCCTTAAAACAGCTATGTTACACATAAACACGAGGTTCCCCTATGGATCATTCCATCAATCCTAAAAAAATTTGTTGGCCTGTTTTTCTCTTCATCGCCGGATATCACCTCTTTTTGGCTATATCCCTTCCGATCTACTTCATCTCCCATACGCCATCCGGAAGTCTGATCGGTTGGACGTTCGCCCTGGTCTTCCTCTCAGGTCTTGCCATTACTGCGGGCTACCACCGCCTCTATTCCCACAGCACCTATAAGGCACATCCCGCTGTCGAAGCAGTTCTCCTCTTTTTCGGCAGCCTAGCGACGCAAGGGAGCGTTCTAAGATGGTCCAACGACCACCGCCTCCACCATGCGTTCGTCGATACGGAAAAAGATCCTTATTCGGTGAAAACGGGCCTTCTTCATGCCCATGTCCTGTGGATGCTTTTCAAGACGAAAGATATCGATCCGAAGGTCGTCTCCGACTTGAAGCGGAGCAAAATGCTCGTATTTCAAGACAAACACTACGTCTTTTGCATGGTCGCCTCGAATATCATCGCATTCCTTTTCGTGGGTTGGATGGTCGGCGATTTTCTCGGAGCCTTTATTTTCGCATGGTGGGTCCGCATGTTCATCCTCCACCACACGACCTGGTGCATCAATTCCATCGCCCATTACTGGGGAACTCAATTCTATAGCCAAGAACACTCTGCCGTAGACAACTACCTCATTTCTCTTTTGACTTATGGCGAAGGCTATCATAACTACCACCATACCTTTGCCAACGACTACCGGAACGGAATCCGCTGGTATCACTTCGATCCCGCAAAATGGTTGATTTGGACTCTTCATAAATTCGGTCTTGCAACGCAATTGAAGAGCGTCAACAACGAAAGGATCGTCCGCCAACTCCTCGTCCACCATCGCGACCAGATTCTCGAAAAGATCAAGGCTTCATTTTACCAGCATAAAGACATGATGGCAGCCAAGATCACCCAGATCTGCGACCAACTTTCCGATCAGCTAGCGCGCAAGCAAGCGCTCCTCGAGCAATACCGCCAAGGGCGTAAAGAGCTGATTTCCGAAATCCGCGATGTAAAGAAAAAGATCAAAAACGATTGGAAGGAGTGGCGGGCCGCAGTGAAGCTAGTCAGCAAGTCCGTACCGCTGAAATTCTAGTCGCTGCCGTTCAAGCTCTGCCGAGTCGAGAGGCTTGAGCCAAGATGCAATGAATATTCGGATAGCAACCCAAGTTTTGCTACTCCCTGTGCTCATCGGAAAATAATGGAAATGAACGTGGGGCACGCTCTGCCCTGCCTCTATTCCATTTTTTTGTATGAGAAAATAACCCGTCGAACCGCACATCTTCCGTTCTGCTTGATCGACCTTTGCGATCATCGCGTGGATCTGGACGAGCTCGTCGGCGGTCAAATCTTCGAATCGCTCTACATGCCGCTCGGGAATAATGAGCACGTGCCCTTCGATCGCCGGTTTATAGTTCAGTAAAGCAACGGTCCCATTTTCCCTCGAAACTGATTGACTCTCTACAATCGACCGGTCGCAAAATGGACAGTTATGCCGATAAAAGAATTTTTGAGGAGCGATTTGGAAACCAGCCCAAATTAGGGCAGTCAACACAAAGATAAGCGCTAAAGATTTTTTCATAAGACATTTATATACAGCTTGGGGTATAAGTGCCACCGAAGGAAAAAAAATGGCGTCGGGCGATAAGCCACTGCTCGCCAGATGGCGCGAAACCCTCTGGCCAATAGAATCCTACGAATTCAAGAAAATATTTCCTTTGCTTTTCATGAAATTTTTCATCTCGCTTACCTACGGGGTATTGACGACGATGAAAGACGCCTTCGTTGTAACCGCGAAGGGCTCCGGCGCTGAGGTGATCCCAATCCTCAAGGGATGGATCGTCCTTCCTATTGCCTTGGGAGCAACGCTGCTGTATTCAAAGCTCTCCAATCTATACCGCCGTTCCATTCTTTTTTACGGCATCATTCTTTTTTTCATGGGCTTCATCTTCCTCTACGGGTTCGTCCTCTATCCCAATCTAGAGGTTTTATCTCCCCACCGCTCTGCCGACTGGCTCCTGGAGAAGGTTGGCCAGCATAACTCCCACTGGGTCGCCATCTACCGGAACTGGATTCCGGCTGTCTTCTTTGTAACTGCCGAACTATGGGGACAGGTGGTGATCTTCTTACTTTTCTGGGGATTTGTCAACCATATCTGTAATATCAACGAGGCCAAGAGGTGTTACAATCTCTTCATCGCGGGGGGCGATTTGGCCCAAATGTTCACCGGTCCGCTCGTCATTTATTTTACCGGAAAATATGTCGGGGAGCACTTCGGCACCGCCCTTCAAACCCTCGTCTACTTCATCCTCTTTTTCGGCTTCATGGTTATGGTCCTCCACTGGTTCCTCACTCGCAAAATCCTCAAGACTGACGAGAGGCTCTACCGCCCCGAGCATAAAATCCCGCTCGAGATAAAGACAAAACTTTCCTTGATCGACAGCTTGAAATTTATCGTCCGCTCTCCCTATCTCCGCTGCATCGCCGTGATGGTCGTCGCCTACGGCCTCACCATCAACCTCACCGAAGTCACCTGGAAAGCCAATTTGAAGCTTGCCTACCCGGAAACCGGCGCTTACCAAGCCTTTATGGCCTCTGTCAGCTCGGCGGTAGGGGTCTGCTCTTTCATTATCACGCTTTTCTTCAGCGGCGTGATCATCCGGCGCCTGGGATGGCATTTTTCCGCCCAGCTTGCCCCGATCATTATAGGCAGCACCGCGCTGATCTTCTTGGTCCTTTTCCTGAAGCCCGACTGGATTGCCCCCCTTGTCGGCCCCTTCGGCATGACGCCGCTCATGTTAATCGTCGCATTCGGAGCCTTCCAAAATGTCGCGGCTAAGGTGATGAAGTATGCCTTCTTCGATGCCACAAAGGAGATGTCTTACATCCCCCTCGATCAAGAATCCAAGGTCAAAGGAAAAGCCGCTATCGACGTCATCGGCTCCCGGCTTGGCAAATCAGGAGCTGCCTGGATCCAGATCGTGCTGATCCAGATCGCCGGAACGGGATCCGTCCTTTCCATCACCCACTTCCTTCTTCCCCTGATCGCCTGTACGGTTCTCTTTTGGATCCTCTCGGTGCGCTCTCTTAACAAACAGTTCGGAAAAGCGAACGAGCCGATCGCCTCAGTTGACGTCGTTACCTAATAGGTAGCTTTTATGAATGTCTTGTTCCTTCTTCTCATGTTTTTTCACTGCTTACTTTTTGCAGAAGAACCAAGAACCTATCCGAGCAAGCGAGCGGTTTTTTTAGAATTCTTGAATTTTTACGAAGCGATTCATCCCGCTCAAGAGAACAATGCAGACGCATACGCTTGGTTTTCTACAGTCCCGAATCCCTTTTTGAATGTGGTGATTCACTTATCGACTTCCGATGCCGATGCGAGAGTTGATGAACTGATTCAACAAAACTCCCCATCGAATCCCATGACCTTTTGGGTGCATCCTGAAAATCACGTTAGAGGGTTGGCGGACCTATTGAAAAAGCGCAACTTCCATGTACTCGTGACTTGTCCCGCAATGACTTGGACGGTTCACCCTGTCCCTTTTTGCCATGCGGATATTCGCCCTGCGGATCAAGAAATATTCTGGGAGATTGTGTCCACAGTCTATGAACTCAATGAAATAGCCAAAAAAGAATGTCCAAAGCTGTTGGACAAATTAGAATGCGAAAATTATCTCTTCTATTCCGATGGGATCCCTATAAGTACGGCTTCTCTTTTTGTGCATGGAGCGGTGGGCGAGATTTTTAATGATGCAACCCTCGTGGAGGGAGGGAGAGCTCCAAAAGAACTGATGCAATTTCTCATGCATCGCGCCCATGAACGGGGACTAGAGCGCCTGATTGTATTGAGCTATCCTGAGGCTGAAAAATCCTATCAGGATTTAGGATTTGAAACTCTCTTCGACGTAGAGATTTATTGTCGGTAAATGCAGGCCCTAATCTTTCTTGATCCAATCGATGAGCACGGAGTCAAGCCAATGGAATCCCTTCTCGCTTTGTGGGTGCCCGAGATATCCCATATGCCCCCCTTTTTTCGTTCGGTAGACCTCGACGTTGGAAGGGAGGAGCATTCCATCTAAAGAGTAACAAGAGACGATCGGATCGTCCTCTGCAAAAAGCACCTTGCACGGGATCGAAATATCGGAAATGAATTGCGCGGAACTGCAGCGGCTATAGTAATCATGGACGCTCTTGAATCCGCAAGTCGGAGCCGTATAGATCTGGTCGAATTCATAGATCTTCAAGTGGCGCGGCAAAGCGATCGGCGGCAAATCTTTGAATTTCCTATGCCTATAAAGGACATCTGCCCGCAAGAGCTTATAAAAATACTTTTCATACAACGCATTGTCAGGATGCCCGATCATCAAAACGCTCGAATAGAGGTCGACAGGAGGACTGACTGCGATCATTTTCTGAACGAACGATTTTGCCAGAGCGCCCAACTCTCCTGCCATTTTCAAGACGATATTGGCGCCCAAGGAAAATCCGATGAGGACGATCGGAGAGTCGGGATGCTCTTTCTTGACCGCTTTGATCGATTCGAATACATCTTCGCTCCGGCCGCTATGATAGATCTGTTTGGCCAACCCTTTTCCAGAACCGCAGCCGCGCATATTGAAGCGGACGGCTCGAATCCCCAATGGTTCCAACCGTTTTGCCATCCGCACCAAATTCGGCGATCTATGAGAACCGCAAAGCCCATGGACCAAGAATACCGTCGGATCCTCCGACTTCCATTCGCGCGGCGTCGTGATCTCGAGAGAGATCTTGTCTCCATCCTGAAGAGATACGAGCTTTCGGTCGGACGCGGGCTCGAAAAGAAAATTGAAAAACGAACTGATGATGGTCTGATGATGAGGTCCATGCAAAAATGGAAATGGGTCAAACGGCAGCTCGCGGCTCATAATTACCAAAAATAATCCCTGTTTTATTATTAACTCAAAACAAATTAAACTTCAAACAAAATAACATAATTAACAAAGACTGACATATAATGACTTAAAAAATTGGGAGCAGCCGCCCAGAATTTGAACCAAACTTGAAGAGTCTCAAGTTGAATCAGTTGAGCGAAGCAGACCAGCGCAAAGACAGCGGCTATCCGAAAAGGATCATCAAGTTGTTTAGATAGAATATGTCAGGGACAATTAGTTTGAAAACGGAAATCCTTTCACGATGGGTATGTCGTAGTAAAGAACCAGCGATTCCTCTCCTGGGTTCTTCTTTCCGAGGCTGGCATTGGAAAGATGATAGAAATGCAGCCCCAAGCGACGAAAATCGGAGAATTGCCATCCCAATTCGAGCCCGGATCGGAATTCCAGCGGATAGCCGAGGTTCTTGCCTTTCCCCGGCCAATAGTATCCGGCGGCGAATCCGGCGGCGAATTGGAGATGGTCGAAGAAGAGGAAATCGAAATTGAGTCCTGCGTACACGTAGCCGCTCCTCTGGATATTTGCCATCACTCCCACAAGAGGAAGAACCTCAAGACACCGGAGGGGAGATCTCCAACTGCGGACATGGAATTTGTATTCGATTTCGAATTCCGCAGTCCGGTGGCGGGGCCTCATCAAATCGTAAATGCCAGCTGCAAATGAAATCCAATCTGGCGATGCGCTGGCTTGTATGAATTGAGCAAACCCGAGCGCCGCCCCGAAAATAAATGGTCTGGCTGCCATGAGCTTCTCTATAGGGAATTGATTTTTCATTGTCAAAAAATGAAGCATTATTGATAAAATCCACCCATTTCAAAGCAGGTGGTTGCAATAAATGGTGCTAGCGAGACAAAGCCAGATCGAAGCGAGCAAAGATCGCGATCCTAATAACCAGAAAACGGATCATTTTTGGGGATGGAGCAGAGGCCATAGCCTAGACCGAGGAATGCGGAATCGAATAAAAAGGTCCCGGGGATCTTTTTTCCGCGGAACCATATCGATGTGGCAAAGTTGCAGCAAGCCATTTGCGGCCTGTTTTCAACTCGGGCTCATGTTAGCGATGCTGCCGCCGTTGTTTCTTGCAGCCGAACTCCCGATTCGGGAATCCTGCGGATATATCTTCGATGCATACCCTCCCCTCTATTACCCCGTCTCAATGCATTCTCTGATCGGCGTATCGGCTTTGGGGGATTCGGTAGAGCTGGAAGACGGTTCGGTTTGGAAGATTTCCCGATATGACGGCTACAAAGCGCTGGGCTGGCGCTCCAATGATCCTCTCACCATCACCCAGAATCACAGGTGGTTTTCCATCTATGCCTATCGAATTATCAACCAAAATACCGGAGCATGCCTGGAAGCCAACCTCTTCCTCGGACCTCTCGAACACGGGCAGCACACGCTCTATATCACCGGCATCGATCGAATTTCCGGAGACCTAGTCGTCACGAACGGATCAGGGGAATCGATCCGATGGGAAATCTCTTCGAGCGATATCGCCGCGTTTCAAAACTGGGACTTGCACGATGCGATCATCATCGGCCAAAACAGCGGATGGAACACAGATTGCGAATCGCTCCTCATCAACTTCAATATGAATAATTCCGCGAGAGCTAAGCAAAATTAACCAAGTATAAATAGGCGTGGAACCAAAGACGACGTGCTGGAAATGCCGAAAGACTGTGAGCGAAATCCCCATCAAGATCGGATTTCGCGCTGTCTGCCTCCATTGCAACTCCGATCTTCATGTCTGTAAAAACTGCCGCTACTTCGCACCAGGCAAACCGAACGATTGCCTGGTGCCAGGGACAGAATATATCCGAGACCGCGAAGCGGCCAACTTTTGCGAAGATTTCAAGCCTCTCATCCCCTCGATCACTCCTTTGGCCGACGATCGGGCGCGACGCATCCTCGGCGAGCCTGAAAGGAAAAAAGATTTCAAATCGCTTTTCAAAGACGAAGACCAAGATCATCTGCCTTAAAACCGGTTGTAAGGGATCGATCCCTAAGTCTGATACCTGCTCGAGCAAAACTTGTCGTTAAAGAAACGTAAAGATTTCATACAGATAACGCAATAACAATTCGCATTGACAATTAAACATTTCAAGAATATTTATTGTTTAATGCGAATAGGCATAAAAATTCTGTTTTTCTCGGCAATTTCGGCAGCCGTATTTAGCGAAAAACTCATGAACACGGAAACCGGTAGCGTCGTCGTAGAATTCGTGAACGGCAAAGTCCAGTTTACCGACTGGTTCCTGGAGATCGAAATGAAAAAAAACGGCATTTACATCCCTCCCTCAATGAAACAAGACTTCGACGGAAAAGAGATCGTTTACATGGGCGACCCGGTCTTCGAAAGGGCTTTCATCGACGTCTATTATCCTCTTTGCATTGCAAATTCCCTCTATCAGTGGCAAGATTGAGGGACGGGTCTAATTTTTTATTCTAAATGAGGCCACTCTAAGGCTGTTCTTGATTCTCTAAAGGGTTTTCCTATACCATTGTTTTTATGGCTTCCAACAAGAAAGTACTCAATGCCTCAATGATCGCTCTGATTAACGTGGCCGCTGTCTGCAACATCAAGAATTTTCCGCTGCTGGCCGAATACGGCCTTTCCATTGTCATTTTTCTCATTCTCTCCGCGATCTTCTTTTTCCTGCCGATCGCCTTCGTCTCGGCGGAGCTTGCCTCCGCATGGCCCGACCGCGGAGTCTATACCTGGGTAAGGCTCGCTCTCGGCCCAAGAATGGGGTTCCTAGCCATTTGGCTCCAATGGATCTCCAACGTCATCTGGTATCCGACCATTCTTTCGTTCATCGCCGCCACTTTCGCCTACATCATCGATCCCGACCTAGCGCAAAACAAAATCTATATCATGGCCGTCATTCTGATCGCCTTCTGGGCGGCTACTTACATCAATTTCCTTGGAATGCGCGTTTCGGGTTGGATCAGCTCGATCACGGTTCTTCTCGGAACGATCGTCCCGATCGCTCTCATCATCATCCTGGGCGCCGTCTGGATTTTCGGAGACCATCCCAGCCAGATTGTGTTTTCTTGGAGAGGGATCTTCCCAGACCTCGCTTCGGTCAACCAGCTCGTCCTCCTTTCCGGCATCCTTTTAGGACTTGCCGGCATCGAGATGTCCGGAGTCCATGCCCGCGACGTGCACGATCCAAGACACGATTACCCGAGAGGCATCTTTCTATCGGCCATCCTAATCCTTGCCTTTTCGATTTTTGGAGCGATCGCGATCGCTGCGGTCGTGCCCTTGGAGAAGATCGAACTCGCATCGGGAGGGATGGAAGCCTTCAGTGTGCTTTTCAACGCATTCAAAATGCCTTGGGCAGTCCCCATCATCGCCGCCGTTACTTTTATCGGCGCGCTTGGGATGATGAGCACCTGGATCGTCGGTCCGAGCCGAGGCCTTCTCGCGACTGCAGAGCATGGCGACCTGCCGCCGATGTTCCAGAAAGCGAACAGCAACGGAATGCCAGTCAATATCATGATCTCTCAAGCGGTCATCGTGACCATTCTCTCGTTCGTGTTTTTATTCATGCCATCGGTCAACAGCTCCTATTGGGCTCTTGTCGCCCTGGCATCGATCCTTTACCAAGTCATGTACATTCTTCTATTCATTTCCGCTATCACACTCCGCCATCGGCACCCCAAACTGGAACGCCCATACAAAATTCCGTTCGGCGATGCAGGAATTTGGACGGTCGGCATTTTAGGAATGATCGGATCCTTATTCGGCTTATATTTCGGATTTTTCCCGCCTAGCCAATTCTCGATCGGGAAACTCTTCATATTCGAATCGTTCCTTATCGGCAGCAGCCTTCTCTTCTGCATCCTCCCGCTTGTGATCTTCGGCCTCCGCAAACCTTCCTGGCATACAAAAAAATGAGTTCTTGGGATGCCGCGGAAAAATGGTATAGCGGCTGTGTCGGAGAAAAGGGCCATTATTACCACCAATCGGTCATCCTTCCGAATGTCCTTCGGATGCTAAATCTAAACAAGCAGAACTCACTGCTCGACTTAGGATGCGGCCAAGGTGTTTTAGCCCGCCAGATTTCCGATTCCATTGAATATTTTGGCATCGACCTTTCGCAAAAGCTGATCGATGAAGCGAAAAAGAGGACGTTGCGAAAAAATTGCACGTTCCTCTGCGGAGACGCCACTGCTAAGAAATTGCCCTTGGACAAAACCGATTTCGACCGCGCAGCCTGCATCCTCGCTTTGCAAAACATGGAACACGGAGAAGGAGCCATCCAATCGGCTGCGCGGCATCTAAAGCATAAAGGACAGCTGCTCCTCGTCTTGAACCACCCTTGCTTCCGCATTCCGCGTCAAAGCGGTTGGGGAGTCGATGAAAAAGCATCGCTGCAGTATCGGAGGATGAACGGATACCTGTCTCCGATGAACATTCCCCTTCAAATCTCTCCCGGAAAAGGGGAAAAATCGGAAATATTCCATTCTTATCACCATCCTCTTTCCGATTATGTGTTATGGCTTTCAAAAGCCGGGTTTCTCATCCATTCGCTCGAAGAATGGATCTCCGATAAAAAAAGCGAAGGAGCGAAAGCGCGCATGGAAGACCGCGCGCGACGCGAAATCCCTCTTTTTCTTGCACTTGGAGCGAATCTTTTCAAGAAAGCTTCCGACGATTAATCTTATCGCATGTGCGGTGTGTTTGGTTATATCGGAGAGCGCGATGCTGTCCAAATGTGCTTGAGCGGGCTCGAACAGCTTGAATACCGCGGCTATGATTCGACCGGCATTGCAGGGGTGAGTCAAGGCCGGATCGAGTTTTGCAAAAAAGCGGGGAAATTATCCGAACTCAGACAAGCGCTTCCCCCCTTTCCTTCTTTATCTCTCGCAATCGCCCACACGCGCTGGGCCACCCACGGCAAAGTCACAGATCAAAACGCGCATCCCCATTTCGATGCGAACACGTCGATCGCCGTCATCCATAACGGCATCATAGAAAACTATGATCCTTTGCGCAAAGAGCTGCAAAAAGAGGGAATCGAATTCGCTTCTGAAACGGATACCGAGGTCGTGGCGCATCTGATCGCGAAATACTACCAAGGCGATTTAGCGCACGCTCTCCATTTGGTCATCCCTAGACTCAAAGGGATTTTTGCGTTGATCGTCATCCATAAGAATCATCCCGATGAGATTACGGCTGCCGCCAAAGACTGCCCTCTCAGCATTGCCATAGACCAGAAAAAAAGCGAAAGCATCCTCTCTTCGGATCCGAATACGCTCGTCGGCGCCGCATACAACGTGCTCTTCTTGCGCGACGGTGAAATCGCGCGCGTGCGGAAAGGAGTCGTCGAAGTCTACGGCGATCGATTCCAGAAAATCAAAAAAAAGAACGCGCGGATAGAAGGAGCTCTCAAAGGGCCATCGAAAGAAGGATTCGATCACTACATGTTGAAAGAGATCTTCGAACAGCCTCTGACTTCCCAAAAAGCGATCTTCGGCCGTTTTTTTGATCAAGGAATTGCATTCGACGAGCTCCGCATGCAGCAGAAAATTTTCGCCCAGGTTTCAAAAATCTGGTTCGTCGGCAGCGGGACTTCGGCGAACGCTGGATCGATTGGTGCGCTGCTTTTGGAAGATCTCGCAGAGTTCCCTGCGATGTGCTGCATCGCATCGGAAGCGCGCTACCGAAAATCGCTGATGACGAAGGACACGCTTGTCGTGGCGATCAGCCAGTCGGGAGAAACGGCAGATACCTTGTCCGCCTTGCGCGCCGTCAAACAATATGGTTGCCCTACCCTCGCCATCTGCAACGCGATCAACTCGACTCTGGCCCGCGAAGCCGACGGCACGATTTTTCTCCAAGCCGGACCCGAATTGAGCGTCTGCTCCACCAAAGCCTTTACGAGCCAAATCGCCATTCTCGCCCTCTTTGCGATGTTCATGGGCCAAGCCAAAAAGACTGCGCCTAAAGAAAAGAGCACAGCTTTTTACGAGGAGCTGAAAAAAGTTCCCGCGCAAATCGAGAAAGTTCTCGATTCTGCCGCCGAGATCCAAAAAATGGCGATCAAATACGCCTGCTACAATAACCTGTTCTACATGGGCCGCCGCTACATGTTCCCCACTTGTCTCGAAGCCGCACTGAAACTGAAAGAGATCTCCTATGTGAACGCCAACGGCTACCCTGCAGGGGAACTGAAGCACGGCCCGCTTGCTCTTCTCGATAACAAATTTCCGGTAGTCGGATTTCTCGGAAGCCGGCTGACCGAAGAAAAAATGATCAGCAACCTGATGGAAGTAAAAGCTCGCGGAGCCCCCGTCCTTGCCATTGCGCCGGAGAGTTTGAAAACCGCAGCCGTACGCGCGATCGCCGACGACGTGATCTGGGTGCCGGACGCCATCGACGAACTTGCCCCCTTTCCCTCAACGATCGCCGGTCAGCTCTTCGCCTACTATTTTGCAAAAGAACGAGGCTGCGATATCGACCAGCCGCGTAATCTCGCCAAATCGGTGACGGTAGAATGAAGGCGGAAAAGCAAAAGGACGAAGAGAAACGATGCCTTGTCGACAGCCGGTGGGCCTATCGGGGACGAATTGTCAATTTAAAGCTCGAAACCTACCAAATAGGCCATAAGGCCAAAATCGCCGAGATCATCCACCATTCCGGAGCGGCCGTCATCGTGCCTATCGATGAGAAAGGAAGAATCCTTCTGATCCGTCAATGGCGGAGGGCTGCTGGGGAAATCATGCTCGAACTTCCTGCGGGAAGGCTCGAAGAAAATGAATTGCCCGACCTATGTGCCAGTCGAGAACTGCAAGAAGAGACAGGCTTTGCTGCGAAAACGTTGACGGCTCTCGGCGGCTTTTTCAGCGCTCCTGGCTTTTGCAACGAATACCTCCATCTTTTCTTAGCCGCCGATCTCTATCCTTCCCCTCTTCTTGCCGATGATACCGAACAGATCGATCTTCTTCCCACCCCTCTTTCCGAGGCAATCCGCATGGTCGAAGAGAACAAGATCCATGATGCGAAAAGCATCGCTGGGCTCTTTAAATACCAACTTTGGAAAGAACGATGCGCAAAACACTGATCGTCATTTTGATCGCGATCGCAATTTTTCTGATCTTCATTCCCCAATTCTTTTCCAGCTCGTTCGGCAAGCCGTTTTTCGAGCGCGCCCTAGAGAAAAAATTCAATGCCAAGATCGCGATCGGATCGGTCCGCCTCAGTTGGCTCGGACCTCAAGCTTTCGACGCAATTGCATTTTCGAACCTCGATACGACCGGTACGATCGAAAGCGTCGAATCGAATGTCCCCCTTTGGTCCCTCTCCGAATTCGGACACGCCTTTGTCCTCAAAAACGGCTCTTTTTCTTTTCCCAAATATGACGATCTCAGCATCGGACAAGTCGATGCTGAGATCGTAGGCCATGATGTGCAGGCGGCGGGCAAGGCCAGTCAGGGAGGACGTTTCACCGCCAACGGAAAAATCTATTCGAAGACCGACTTTGACCTGGTCGCAAAATTGAGCGGGATGCCATCAGCGCCCTTTGACCAGCTCCTCAAGGCGAAAGGACTGCTCAGCGGAAGTCTCGGCCCCTCGTTCGACCTCTCTCTCACCGCTGTCTACAATCAGGGCGAAGGACATATCGACGCGGATCTCTCCTCTACAAATGCCAAAGCCGCCCTTAAAGGACAGATCGCTCAAGATTCCCTTCTTCTGAATGAACCATTCACGGCGACACTGAATTTTAGCCCCGAATTAAGCCGAGCGATCGGAGGCCGTGTGCTCGAAGCCAAAAATCCCATCACCCTCCGTATCGAAACGGCAGGCGCATCGATCCCTCTCGACCCATTTGCCATTGAACGGTTGGAAATCGGGCAAGCTACCCTGAATCTAGGCCAGCTTGTCTGTACAGGACTTCATCCTCTCGTTTCGCTGTTCGCGATGCTCAACCGAGCTCCGATTGCCTCATCCACCGCTGTCATCTGGTTCACACCCGTAGATATTTCCGCAAGGGGAGGAATCTTCACCATGGGCCGCATCGATGCTTTGATTGCAAACACCGTCCATCTCTGCGCATGGGGAAACCTGCAGCTTCCTTCTGGAAATCTGAACATGAGGCTAGGCATACCTGCCGATACGCTGCAACAAACGCTTGGCATCCAGAGCTTATCTCGCAACTATGTGTTGCAGATCCCTATCCGTGGGACGATCCAAAAGCCGGAATTTCAAACGAACAATGCCGCGGCTAAGGTTGCTTCCCTCGTCGCAGGCAAGCAGATCATCAACCAGCTTTCGAAGAAAGCCGGCCCCTTAGGCGGATTGTTCAACCAAATCTCCCCTCAGATGGGTGGAGAGGACGAGAACGTCCCTCCTCCGAAACGGCCATTTCCTTGGGAATAATTTAAAGCTCTCTACCGTCTGTTTTTTTTGAGGAATCCACTGGTTTTTTGGGACAATTCTTTTCGAAAAACTGCCGATATAGTCTCCGCCCGTCTTCATGAGCCTGAGGATATTTCATGCAGATTCGGTCCTTTAGGATTTTTTCATATTTATCTCGCTGTAATGCGACCAGTTGATTCCGATCACAAAGGTCGCTTTCTTTGGTCGTGCAGGAATTGGCGTCTTCGGGGTGTTTGCTACAATAGATATTTCGGTAATTAGCGAGCCAATCGGCTCGGTAAGTATCCGTATGACACTCTATATCCAATGCAAAAAGTGCCATTTCAACCGACTGATCTTGCATTTCTTTATTTGCTCTGTAAGGCAGATCGAACATTCTGCATTCTCTGCTCAATGCAGCGTGCTCATCAGTATGGCTTAATTCATCCATTTCGAGACTTCTAGCAAATTGATCCATCGAAAGATTCCCTGCTTTCGCTTCTTTTACTGTTCTTGATTGCGAGTGAATGCGATCAATTTTGGCATTGAAGATTTCGAAAATCAAATTTTCCATTTCGTTGTGTTTGGGAATCGAAATCACCACTTCTCTTGGCTTTCCATTAGCATTGTTGAAAGCAATATCTGTGTAGCCAAATTCTTGCGTTGACTCCTGAATAAAAATAGGCTTGAAAATTGCAGCCGAAAAGATGAGCTTTTTTGCCGCGGGGCATGAAAGATATTGATTTACCAGATGCAAGGTAGATGGGGTTGCATAAACTTTTGGTATGGCAGTAGAAATGTAATTCATTAAAGCTCCTCTTTTTGATCGCACCATTATTTCATTTTTATGAAATTAATTCAACATAAATAACGAACTAGTCTTCAAAGTATTTGTTCATGGTGTATAGCAAAAATTTTAGGTGAATATTCTTACCATGCTAAGTTAGAACTGAACAAATATCTGGTGTTTGGGCTAGTAGAGGACAATTCTTTTTGAAAAACTGCTGATATAGTCTCTTCCCCTCTTCATGAGCCTGAGGATATTTCATGCAGATTCGGTCCTTTAGGACTTGTTTCATCTTATCTTGTGGTAATGCTAATAGCCTATTCCGATCGCAAAGGTCGCTTTCTTTGGTCGTGCAGGAATTGGCGTCTGCAGGGTGTTTGCTACAATAGATATTTCGATAGTGAGCGAGCCAATCGGCTCGGTAACTGTCCGTATGACACTCTATATCCAATGCAAAAAGTGCTGCTTCAACCGACTGATCTTGTATTTTTTTGTTTGCGCTGTAAGGCAGATCGAGCATTTTACATTCTCTGCTCAATGCAGCGTGTTCATTAGTATGGTTTAATTGATCTATTTCGAGACCTCTAGCAAATTGATTCATCGAAAGATTCCCTGCTTTCGCTTCTTTTAGCATTCTTGAGTGCGAGTTAATGTGATCGATTTTGGTATTGAAAATTTCGGAAATCAAATCTTCCACTCCATTGTGTTCGGGAATCGAAATCACCATTGTTGTTGGCTTCCCATTTTCATCGTTGACATAAATAGCTGTATCGGCAATGTTTCGCTTTGTCTCCTGAATAAAAATAGGCTTGAAAATTGCATTCGAAAAGATTAGCGTTTTTGCCGCGGGGCATGAAAGATATTGATTCACCAGATGCAGGGTAGACGGAGTTGCATAAACCCTTGGTATTGCAGTAGAAATGTAATTCATCAAAACACCTCCATTTTATCGTTATATTCTTTCATCTTCAATAAATTAATTCAATCCGTATTCATGCAATACGAATGGACTTGCGTTCGGCAATTTCAGCGCCTTTGACGTCGAAATTGCACCAAAAACTTTTGAAAAGGAGCACTAGTAAACATAGAGAAGAAAGCTCTTCAAATAACAGCTTTCCGGATGGAAGATGGAAATGGGATGGTCAAGCGCTTGGCGGTGGCGGCTGAGGATCTGAACTTGTCTATTCGATTCCAAGGCGGCGCGAAACAGAATGTTTTGGAAGAGAGGCTCGTCGACGTGATATGAGCAAGAGCAGGTCAAAAGAAGCGAACCGGCCGGCATCTTCGAGAGCACGTGCCGGTTGAGTTCCTTGTAAGCGCGAAACCCTGTCGCGATATCGTTCCGTTTTTTGACGAATGCGGGCGGATCGAGGATGATGAGATCATAGGCAAGATCGGAAGTCTTGAGAAATTCGAAAAAATCGGCCTCGATCCATCGATGGCGGGACAATCCATTCAATGCGAGATTTTTTTCCACTGCTTCCCGGCATCGGGCGCTGATCTCGACGCTGTCGAGATGGGCTCCTCCGCCTGCCAGCGCCGATATGCTGAACCCTCCCGTATAGGCAAACCCGTTCAGGATACGGCGATTTTCGGCATGCTCGCGGACAAGAGCCCGCATCTCGCGCTGGTCGAGAAATAAGCCGGTTTTCTGTCCGGTTTGCAGATCGACGGCGAACTTAAGGCCGTTTTCTAAAATTTCCACTTCCGGATGCTCGGCGCCATACAGAAGTCCTCGAGCCTCTTCCATACCGCTTTTTTTGCGCAGGAAAGAGGTCGATTTCTCATAGATCGCGGAAGGAGAGCAGCATTCGATCAGTAACGAGACGATGAGATCTTTTAAAGAATCGAGAGCGGGATGGGAGATCTGGAGGACAAGGACGCCGGCATAGGAATCGACGACCAGTCCAGGAATCCCGTCCCCTTCTGCGTTGATGAGGCGGATCGCATTGGTGCGGTCCGGATCGAACCAGCGGCGCCGGAGATCAAAGGCCTTCGCGATGCGGCTTTTGAGCGCCGCTTCAACCGTTTCCCCTTGATACGCGATCATGTGAGCCGCGATCGAATGTCCCTTGTTGATCAATGCAATACCTAGATTGTCGCCTGAGGAAGATTCTACCGCAGCCAGCAAGCCCTCTTCAGGCATAGAGGAGATTGCGCCGGAATAAATCCAGTGATGATGTTGGAGGATCGGCTTTTCTTTGCCTTTTTTTAGTTTGAGACGAGGGAGAGCTTGCACGATTTCTGCCGGGTAGGTGGTGCTGAGACGACTCGCCCGATCAGATCGTAATCGGCGATGTCGGTGATCTCCACTTCGTAGAGTTTGCCAAAAGCGTCTACGCCCCGGGCGTCATTGATGATGATCTGTCCGTCGATTTCAGGACATTGTCCGCTATGGCGGGCGCGGAGCAGGAGTTTCGATTCGGGATGATAGCCTTCGACGATTGCGCGGACTTTGCCGCCGATTCTTTTCTTATTCCGTTTTCGGGTCGCTTTAAGCTGGGCAGCCACGAGCCGCTCGAAACGGTCCTGCTTCACATGTTCCTGAATCTGATCCGGCAATTTGGCCGCATAGGCCTCTTTTTCCAGGGAAAATTTAAAGACGCCGACATGATCGAGAACAACCTTCTGGACAAATGCGAGGAGTTCTTGGAACTGCTCTTCCGTCTCGCCGGGGAAACCGACCATCAGGCTGGTTCGGATCGACACATCGGGGATTTCCCGCCGCAAAGTCGCGATGGTCGCAAGGATTTGCTCTCTTGAAGTAGCCCGATGCATGGCTTTCAGCATGCCGTCGTCGATATGCTGGATCGGCATGTCGAGATAAGGACAGATGCGCGGATCGCTCTTCATTACGGCAATCAAGTCCTCGTCGATCTCATCGGGATAGAGATAGAGGAGGCGGAGCCAAAAATCGCTTTCGACTTTCAGCATTTCGCGAAGGAGTTTAGCCAACGCTCCTCTTTCATGCCGATCCTTGCCGAAATCGCCTAAATCCTGCGCAATGAGGATCACCTCGAAAACTCCCTGCGACAAAAGCGCCCGGAATTCCTTGAGGACTTGAGTCCCGGTCTTGCTGCGCAGCGGGCCTTTGATTGTAGGGATGATGCAGAAAGCGCAGCGCTTCTTGCATCCTTCGGCGATCTTGAGGTAGGCATAATGTTTTGGCGTGGAAAGAGTGCGCGGCACTTCGCCCCATTCGAGATAGCTGCGGGCGGATGTGACCGCCTCGCCTTTTTGCCCGGCCGTAACGGCATCGAGGATCTTTTCAACATCGCCGGATCCCAAAAGATAATGGATCTCGGGAAACCGCTCTTTGATCTGGCCGCTATGTTTCTGCACCATGCAGCCTGCGACGATGACCTTGGCGCTTTCTTTTTTGTGTTTGAAGAGGTCGTCGATCGTATCGATTCCCTCTTGGCGCGAGGCTTCTAGGAAGCCGCAGGTATTGACGACAAGGTAATCTGCCTCTTCGAGACGGGGAGTATGTTCGTATCCGGCTTTGAGCAGAATGCCGATCATCACCTCGCTGTCGACCAGGTTCCTGGCGCAGCCAAGAGAGGTAAAGTGAAATTTGTTCCGAAAGTCAACGGTGCGGTCAAACATGCCCGAAATTATACTCGATGTGATATTTTATAGGGGAATGATTCAATTCCTTTTCAAAAAATCCTTGATCCTTCTCCTTTCTCTCTGGGTCGTGGTAACCGGAACCTTCTTCCTCATGCATGCGATCCCGGGGGATCCGTTCATCGGAGACCGGGTCATCCCGGAAGAGGTCATGCGCTCGCTGTATGCTTATTACGGGCTCGACCAGCCCCTCTGGACCCAATACATCAAATATTTGAAAGGGCTGTTCTACGGGGACCTGGGGATTTCGATGGTCTATCATGGACGAAGCGTCGGCCACTTTATCGGGGAGGCATTCCCCATCTCGGCGCTTCTCGGCCTATCCGCGCTATGCGTCGCCATCCCCAGCGGGATTTTCCTCGGGACCATCGCCGCCATGAAAAGGAACCGGTGGCATGATACCGCCGCGATGGTCATCTCGACGATCGGCATTTCCGTCCCCAATTTCGTTCTTGCGAGCTTTCTCCAATTTGTCTTCTGCATGAAACTCCATGTATTTCCTGTGGCCCGTTTCGAATCTTTGGCCCATGGGGTGTTGCCTACTTTTGCCTTGGCCGCCCTTCCCACCGCTTTCATCGCCCGGCTGACCCGCTCGAATATGGTCGAGGTGCTGCAGCAAGACTATATCCGGACTGCTCTGGCCAAAGGGCTTCCTCTCTTTCGGATCGCTTTGCATCATGGCCTACGGAACGCGATCCTGCCGGTCATCACCTATCTCGGTCCTGTAGCGACCCAGATCCTCACAGGTAGTTTCATGATCGAGAGGATTTTCGCAATCCCCGGCTTGGGGCAATGGATGATCCACAGCATCCATGGTCGAGATTACCCGATGATCTTGGGGTTGACCGTTTTTTTCAGCACAGGTCTAATGATCGCGATGTTCTTGGTCGATATCGCCTATTCGCTCCTCGATCCGAGAATCCGGATCCAAAAGAAGAGGGAAGCGCATGGAACATGAATTTCCCGGTTTTTGGCGCGATGCCTGGCGGCGGTTCTCTTCGAACCGGCCTGCCCTCTTTGCTCTCTGGACGCTGGCGGCGATCGGAGCTATGGCAATCTTCGGCCCATTGTTTTCCTCCTACTCTTATTACGACATCCATCTTGAATGGCACGACACGCCTCCCGGACCTAAGTTTTGGTTCGGCAGCGACGAGCTGGGCCGCGACCTCTTTACCCGGATCTGGTGGGGAGCCAGGATCTCCCTTTTTATCGGAATCGCGGCTGCGCTCATCGATATGATCTTCGGCGTGATCTGGGGCTCTGTAGCGGCGCTTGCCGGCGGCCGCTTGGACGAAATCATGATGCGGATCTGCGACATCCTCTATGCGATCCCTTATCTTCTGGTGGTCATTTTGCTTACCGTGATCCGAGGAAGCGGGATCGCCACGATCCTGATTGCGATGACCTGCACGGGCTGGATCAATATGGCGCGGATCGTCCGAGGCCAGATCCTCCAGATCAAGGAATACGATTATGTAGTGGCCGCCCGATTGAATGGGGCGTCGAATGCGCGGATCTTGGCTAAACATCTGATCCCCAATGCGATCGGCCCGATCATCGCCGCTGTCACCCTTACGGTGCCGACCGCGATTTTCACTGAAGCGTTTTTAAGCTTTTTAGGGCTCGGCGTGCAAGCTCCCGCTGCGAGCTGGGGCGTGATGGTCAATGATGGCTTGAGCGCGATGCGCTACTATCCGTGGCGGCTCCTCTTTCCTTCCGCGATGCTCACTTTGACGATGCTCTCATGTAACTTGCTCGGCAACACCCTTCGCGATGCATTGGACCCAAGGCTCAGGCGATGACGCTTCTCCAAGTCGATAACTTGCGCGTTTCTTTTTCCCTTTATGGAAAAGAACTTCAAGCAGTGCGCGGCGTCTCATTCGAAGTGAACTCGGGAGAGGCTGTCGGCATCGTGGGCGAAAGCGGCTGCGGCAAGAGCGCCGCAGTCCAGTCGATCCTCCGTCTCCTCCCTGCTTCCAAAATCGAGGGGAAAATCCGGTTCGATGGGGTCGATCTTCTGGAAAAAAGCGAACGGGAAATGAGGGAGATCCGCGGGTTGAAAATCGGCATGGTCTTTCAAGATCCAATGGCCTCGCTCAATCCGACGATGACCATCGGCGCTCAGGTGGCCGAGGGACTTATTTTTCATGGCATTGCGAGCAAAAAAGAAGCAAAGACGCGGGCCTTGCAGCTTTTGCGCGAGGTGGAAATCCAAAGACCCGAAGAGCGGCTGAACCAATACCCTCATGAGCTGAGCGGCGGGATGCGGCAAAGAGTATTGATCGCGATCGCTTTAGCAGCCAAGCCCCGTCTTCTCATTGCAGACGAACCGACGACCGCGCTCGATGTCACTGTACAGGCGCAAATCCTCGATGTCTTGAAAAAAAGAAGCTCCGCGACTGGCCTTCTTCTCATCACCCACGATTTGACCGTCGTGGCCGAAATGTGCGAGAGGGTTTTAGTCTTCTACGCCGGAAAAATCGTCGAACAAGGACCGGTCAGCCAAATCCTCTCCCAGCCCCGCCATCCATATACGCAGATGCTCCTCCGCTCTATCCCCCATCTCGACCGACCCCGCGCAGAACGATTGCAAACGATTGCTGGAACGCCCCCGAATCTTTTAGCCCCGCCGCAAGGCTGTGCCTTCGCAAAGAGATGTCCCTATGCAATGCCGATTTGCAAAAAGGAACCTCCCTTTATCGGATCGGCGGCTTGTTGGAGAGAACTTCCCTATTCATGAACGACGAACGAACCTGTATGATTGAAACGCGCGAACTGACCAAAATCTATAAAATTGGCAAAGAAACGCTCGCCGCTGTGAACAACATCTCTTTTGCGCTCGATCGAGGTGAAATACTCGGTCTTGTCGGAGAAAGCGGTTCAGGAAAATCGACGCTCGGCCGGATGCTGCTCGGACTCATCCCCCCTACATCCGGGCAAGTTCTCTTCGAAGGACAACCGTTCGTAAAGAGCCTTCCCTCTAGAATGCAGATGATCTTCCAAGATCCATTTGCATCCCTCAATCCTCGGATGACGATCGGCGATATCATCAACGAGCCGCTCACGATCCATCGCCGGGCAACACCCACCGTCGACGAACTGCTCGATCTCGTTGGACTGCCACAAAGCGCAAAAGGACGCTTCCCCCATGAATTCAGCGGGGGGCAAAGACAGCGGGTCGGGATCGCAAGAGCACTCGCCTTGCACCCTGACTTCATCGTATGCGACGAGCCGATTTCAGCCTTGGACGTCTCGATCCAAGCTCAAATCGTCAATCTTCTCTTGCAGTTGCAGAAAGAATTCAGCCTCACCTATCTTTTCATCGCCCACGATCTGGCGATGGTGCGCCATATCTCCACCCGCGTCGCCGTCATGTACCAAGGAGAGTTCGTCGAAACTGCCCGAGTGGAAGATCTCTACAAAAGCCCCTCGCATCCCTACACGCAGTTGCTTCTCTCTTCGATCCCGAGATTATACCACGATCGGTCAAATGCTTTGAATTTGGGCGGCAAGATTTTGCGTTCCAGTAGCACTGTGGAGATCGAATCCAACTTGCATAATGTTAATGAGATCGAACAGCGCGCTGGAGCGCAAAAGATGCCGAAACAAATTTCAAATGACTTGGCCGATCGTGGTATAGATGGAAAACGGGCATCCATGCGCCCATCCAACCCTACTCCTCTTCTCTCCTTGTCGGGCGGCTGTCCTTTCGCTCCCCGCTGCCCGTTTGCCGCAGCCAAGTGCTACCAGGAAAAGCCGCAATCGAGAGATATCGGGACAGGGCATTTTGTTGCCTGTCATTTCGCTGGGCAAAAAAACGTGCTATCGAACCCTCATAAACAACCTGAAAAAGCGGGAATTGGACAGAATTGCCCCCAAATTTTGAAGTCGAAAAGCGACCAAAATAATCCAAAAAAGCGATGAAGCAATCTTTACGGTACACTCCCTAATACTTGCTTGGGGAGTTGGAAAAAGACGTCTTCTTCTGTATACACAACTTCTTCGATCGCCGTTACGCCAAGGCGGCGGAGCCGTTCGATGCATTGTTGGACGACCGGTTCCGGAGTCGACGCGCCGGCGGTCATCGCGATCACGGCGACGCCGTCAAGCCATTCGGGCCGGATTTCTCCTTCGCCATTGATGAGAAAAGCCTTCACTCCCCGTTTTTCCGCCACTTCCCGCAACCGGTTGGAATTGGAGCTTCTAGGATCGCCCACGACAAGGACGAGATCCGCATCTTTTGCAATCTCGCGAAGAGCCATCTGGCGGTTTGTCGTCGCGTAACAGATAGAAGAACTGGGCAGCGTTTCGATTTTGGGATAGCGGTGGAGCAGCGCTTCGGCAATGTCTTTGACATCATCTAAGCTGAGGGTCGTCTGAGTCAGGTAAGCCAATTTATGCTCGCGCCCGAACGGAAGCTTTTTGACATCTTCAACTGTTTCGACGATAGTCGTCGATTCAGGCGCCTCTCCTGCCGTGCCGATCGTTTCCACATGTTTCTTGTGGCCGATCAGGATCACATGATAGCCCTTGTCGGCAAACCGCTTGGCGGCTGAATGAACTTTCGTAACAAGCCCACAGGTGGCGTCGATCTCGATCAACTTTCTTTTTCGGGCCTCTTCTCGCACCCAGGGAGGAATCCCGTGAGCCGAATAGATGAGCCTGGCTCCGACTGGGACATCGGCAAGATCTTCGATGAAGATCGCCCCTTTCTGTTTCAATTCCTCGACGACATGCTTATTGTGGACAATTTCGTGTTTTACATAAATCGGAGCGCCCCAAAGCTCGAGAGCCCGTTTTACCGTATCGATCGCCCGTTCGACACCTGCGCAAAATCCCCTAGGTTTCGAAAGAAGGAGTTTCATGGCGGCGGCGATCACTTAAAGAGGTTTGTCCATTTGACGCCGACCGCAGTTTTGAACTCCTGCCAGGTGGGCATATTCTTATAGGCCTCGGTTGCCGCAGTCTGAACTGCCTCCCGATTCCAAACAAGCAATCCTAAGCCGACCGTCAAGAATACGAATGTACAGATTTTAAAGGTCGTTTCCAGGGACTCTTGCCTTTGCTCCAAGGCAGCGAGACGAACCCGGATCGGGTCTTGATCGTCGCGGCTGACGGTCATCGCTCCACTTTTTGCGGAAGGCGCTCCGCCTTTCCAAACAGCCGTGTCGTATTTTTTTCCATGTCGTTCATACCCCCCGATAGGATTCTGAACGCTGTTCGTATTCGGGTATCGGTTTTCTGGCTGCCGCATCGAGGAATAGGCGGTTGCTCTAACCATGAATTAGCCTCTTTTTAAGTTTGGAGAGAATACCAAGATGAGATTTCCCAAGAAAGTAAAAAATAAAATAAAACAAAAGCTCCAATCCAACAAAAATTTTGAGAGAGACACCCGACCTTATCCTCTATATCCCATGTTCTTTCAAGATCCCCTCGCAACAATCGATGACCATTTCCATCATATCGTCAAATCCTGGACCATTCATGTAATAAGGATCGAGCATGGGCTGTCCCCTGAATTTCGTGCTGAAATCGGTAACGAGCCGGACCTTGGATGCTTGGCTTGGTTTTTTTACTCGGAGCTTGATCTGTTCGGCAATCATCGAATCAACAGTTAAAATCAGGTCGAATTCGTCTAGAAACGCCTCACGGAATTGCTGGGAGCGGTGGTCGATGAAGATCCCTTTTTTCTTCGCCGCCTCGAAAGTCCTCGGATCGGGATGCTGCCCTACATGGAACCATCCGATGCCGCAGCTATCGATTTTCAAGCGGTCCGCGACTCCTTTTTGGGCGGCCAGATGTCGGAGCGTCGCGGCGAGAGCGGGAGAGCGGCAGATATTGGCCATGCAAACGAATAGGATAGAAGTCATACGACATCAGCCGCGCAGCGAAAACCATAGGTCCCATTCACTGCGCCGGGATTGTTTCTGTGGCGATGGGAACAGCGCATATCCTCCTTCAAACTTTTCCAGCAGCCGCCGCGAAGGACGCGGTAAACGCCCTGAGGAGGACCAGCGGGACGCTCGGGTTCGAGAGCCGACGCATCATAATAATTGTAAGCATACCAATCTTGGCACCATTGGTAGACATTGCCCGCCATATCGTAAAGGCCGAATGAATTCGGCGGATAGCTCATGACCGGAGTCGTGTCCGAACTGAAAAAATTCGCTTGTCCCCTTTCAACGTTCAAACCGGTCGGGAAAAGCCAATCGGAATGGCCGCCCAATGCGGCCGCTTCCCATTCAGCCTCTAAAGGAAGCCGTTTGCCGATCCACTTTGCGTAAGCGATGGCGCCGTACCAGGTCACGCCTACTACAGGGTGTTTCGCATAACCGGATTCGATGATGATTTTGCCGGCGCTCCGCTTGATCCGCGAATCGCGAAGGCGGATGATATCGTTGTTGTTGTGGTCTTTTTCCCCTCCCATCGCCTGGAGGAAGCGGACGAACTGTTCGTTCGTGACGTGATGAATATCGAGAGCGAAGCTGGGAAGTTTGACTTCGTGGCGAGGCATCTCATCGCGGGCGCCTTCGGTGCTGCCGCGCAAGTAGGATCCGCCGGGAATCACCACCATTTCCGTAAGGAGCGGTTCGATCTCGTTCGATTCCACTTTCGTCGGAGTATAATGGGAAACGAGCGTCTGCTGATGGAAGATCGCGCCGGGATCCGATTCATACTGCGGTCTTGAGATTTCCTGAGGCTTTAGAATGGGTTTTGGCGTCGATTCCGCAGACACTGCGCCCGCTTCCGATTTTTGAGGAAACTCGAAGGCCATCTGATTGATATTCTCGATTTTTCCTTCGACCTCTCCAAGGCTGACCATTTCTTTGGAAACCGTGCGAGGCGCCCGGAGGTATTCGTGCATCGCCAAGAGCAATTTTTGAGGCCGCACATTCGAATTGTTCTGCAGGCAGCGGCTGACCAAAAGATCCCAATGGAATTTGTAATCCGGCAATAGCTTGGAGGGCAGATCGAAACACCCTTCGGGGATTTTTCTGAGCAGCATGAAATAGGCCAAGACTCCAAAGGCATAGGCGTCCGCTTTGGGTTCCGCTGGAGCCGCGTCTATTTCTTTCTGTTCGGGAGCCAAGAATGCGAGGCTCCTCAGAAAATTGCGGGCTCTTGCCGATTGTTCCACATGGACCCCTGCCGATGGAAAAACCGCGGCGGCGATCTGCTCATAGAGGCGCAAGAGCGCCACTCCTTCTCCAATCAAACGGGTCAAACCAAAATCGGAGAGAAGCAGGCGCACTCCTTTATCTGCCGCAAGAACCAAGATATTGGTGAGTTTCAATGATCCGTGGACAATCCCGGCTTGATGGGCGTAATCGAGGGCTGCTCCGATTTGCTTGAGCAATTCTTCTATTTCCTCTTCAGAGAGCGATTTCCCTCTCAATTGAAGAAATCGATCGAGATTCATCGTCTCTTGCATCGAGTCGACGATGGGGTCAGTGACGACGAAATAACGGCCATCCTGGCACGATACATTGTGGATTTTCAAGATGTTCGGATGATCCAGAGCCGCGATGTTGGCGACATTCGCCTCGAAACGGCGGACAAACGACGGATCTTGGCAAATCGTTTCAGGAATCGCTTTTAAAGCGAAATGCCGCTTGATAAACCGGTGCTCAGCGAGATAGACCGCGCCGAAAGCGCCTTGTCCCAATTCTTTTTGGATTGAATAGTCGCCCAATGCATCCATATCTTTCGACCATAAAGGAAGAGTATATTTCCTTCCAGAAATATACTTAGCTGAACCCGTTTCAGCAATTGCTATTTTTATAATTTTTTTTCATACTGGACAAAGCCCAGTCATATGTACCCAAAAGAACTTGAAAAAATGGAAGCAAGCTGTCGTTGAATGCGCTATAAATTTCTCGCTTTGTTCCTTCCCTTCTTCGCAAACGCTTTTGTCGATCAAAACGGCGATTTCCAAATTTGGGCCCGAACTGAATTCTGGAACTATTTTTCGCCGAAAGCGTTTACCTTGACCGAAGCGGAAGCGAGATGGGGGGATACGGCATCGAAGTTATTCCTCACCTATATGCAAGCTCAGATCGCTTACCTGCCTGTCCCGTGGTTTTATTTGGCCCCCGGCTATCGTCAGCAATTCCAGCGGTATCCCGTAGTCTCGAACCATTGGGAATTTCACTATTTGCCACTGATCGACGCCACTTTTTTATGGCCCGTCACCTGGACTCTGAGCGACCGAAACCGCCTCATGTATTCCATTATCGATTCCAATCCATCTCATTGGGTCTATCGGAACCGGCTCCGCTTCATCATGCCTTGGAGCTTCGCATACTCCAGGATCAATCCCTTTGTAGAAAACGAGATTTTTATCCGCCAAAGAAACGGTTTCAATGAAGACCGGCTCGCGGGAGGCTTTATGATTGCCATCAATGGCAACTTTACAGGACGCATCCAGTACCTGTGTCGATTCCAAAAAAATTCAGTCAATCATTGGACCCATCAAAATATCCTGCAGATGGCTCTGGTAGGTACTTTTTAGAATGCGCCGATCCACTTGCCGAAATACCAAGCGGAAACGCCTAGCATAAGAAGAAGCGCGCCCCACATCAGATTTGGCATCCAGCGGATACCGCCTTGGGGATTCCCTCTTTTCTCAAGCGTGCCAATGCCATAGGAAAATTCCTGCCTTTCAGGAGACAAACGGAAGGCATCCGGAAACTCTTTGGAAAGCTTTTCCTGTTCCAAGCCCAAAAATTGAGCGTATTGCCTGATAAATCCAAGAGCATAGACCGGGGAAAGGAACTGTTGGACCCTCCCCTCTTCGATCGCCTGCAGATAGAGCGTCCGGATGGATGTCGCGTTCTCCACTTCTTTCAATGTCAGGTTCATTTCTTCCCGTTTAGCGCGGAAATGGCCGCCCAGCTTTTCACTCATAGTTCCTCCGAAGCGGTGATTCTATCAAGTTGAACATTTCCCTCCAACTTCATACAATCAAAAACATGACGCCCGCAACTTTCACCGCTAAGATCGATCTCAAGTTAGCCGACAAAATCAAAAACGACTTGATCGAACAAGGATTCGAGATCAGCCGTCCGCCTTATACGGTCTTTGCCGCAAAAAAACCTGGGATCTCCTGCACGCTCTACGAATCGGGCAGCCTGACAGTGCAGGGAAAGGAAATGCAGCCCTTCATCGAATTCTACCTCGAGCCGGAAATTTTGCAGGAATTCCAATTTTCTCATCCCGAAGCGCACCTCGATACCGCGCCTCATATAGGAATGGACGAGGCGGGAAAAGGGGATTTTTTCGGTCCTCTTTGCGTCGCCGCTGTCTTCGCCGATGGCGAAGGGATCAAGAATATGCAAAAGATCGGAGTGAAGGACAGCAAGCGCTTGAGCGACGATTCGGTCAAAAAAATCGCCGCGAAGATCCGTTCTGCCTATTCCTACACTGTCATCCGTCTCTTCCCGCAAAAATATAACGAACTCTACGGAAAATTCAAAAACCTCAACCGACTGCTCGGCTGGGCCCATGCTGCGGCGCTAGAAGATGTGATCCGAAAGACCGATTGCAAAGAGGCGCTCCTCGACCAGTTCGCGGATAAGCATGTGATGGAAAACGCCTTGAAGCAAAAGAAGATCGAGGTGAATCTCAAGCAGAAAGTGCGCGGAGAAGAAGACCTCGTAGTCGCCGCCGCTTCGATCCTCGCTAGGGCCGGATTTCTTGACGGCTTGGAAACTTTGAGCCAAGAATATGGGCTTCCCCTTCCCAAAGGAGCCGCTGCGCAAGTCGTGGACGCCGGACAGAAGCTGGTTGCTAAATACGGAGCGGAAATCCTCGGCAAAGTGGCGAAAACTCATTTTAAAACGATGAACGATGTCCTTTCATAAAACTCCATCATGAGCAAAGAAATAACAAATTTGCCAGCGACTCTCTCGAAGATGCCGCCACAAAATTGGGCAAAGTCGAGTATAAGTCGACAAGACCCGGTTTTCATTCAGCTTCTTAAGCTCCAAGATCTGATCTTGATCGAAAATGCCGAAATTGAATTCAGCGGCGGCCTCAATATCTTTACCGGAGAGACCGGGTCGGGCAAGTCGGCCATCCTCACGGCGATCCGCCTGGTGGCGGGAGAACGGGCCGACGCGGAATGGATCCGCTCTGGCGCCGCCATCGGAATCGCCGAAGTGAAACTGGCTTCATTTCCCAAGGAGCTCCTTGGCGAGATCGATCCTCCCCCCCCCTGGAGAACCTCTTACGGTCCGCCGAGAAATCCATCGTTCCGGGAAAAGTCGTTGTTTCATTGAGGACCACCTAGTCAACGTGAGTGTTTTGCGGGAACTGATGCGCCCCTTATTAGAAATGGTAGACCAAAGCAGCTCGGGAGAACTCTGTTTACCAGAAAAACAGAGGAAAATTCTCGATACCTATGCCGGTCTGGAAAAAGAATCGGCCATGATCTCAGATGCGTTTATGGAAATGAGCGCAGTGAAAAAAGAGCTCGAATCGGCCATTGCCTCCGAAATGAATCGGAGCCGCGATCTCGAATGGGCCGAATCGAGCTTGAGAGAAATCGAAGAAGCGAACTGGCATAAAAAAGAAGAAGAGGAAAGCTTGAATCAAAGCCATCTTTTTCTGACCCATACCCAAGAATTGACCGAGAAAATCGCAGGCGCAACCGAAGGCCTATCGAGCCTCGCTCCTCATATCCGACATCTTGCCCACTTATTGGATAGAGCCGCAATGTTAGACTCTCCTCTCCGCCCTTGCGCCGAAACCATCAAAACGGCCGCCTTGGAGCTCGATGAAGCCGAACATTTTTTGCGTTCCTATGTCTCGCGCCTCGAAGCCGATCCCGGCAGGCTCGCTCTCATCGAAAGCCGGATCGCCGCGATCGAAACCTTGAAACGGCGATTCGGTCCGTCCTGGGAAGATGTGCAAAAGAACAAAGCGAAATTTGCCGTCGAAATCGATCGATTCGCTAGCCTTGACGAAAAGCGGATGGTTCTTTCCGATCAACTGAAACAACTGGAGGAAGAGACCGCCGCCGCCGCTAAACGCTTATCGGAAAAGCGGCAAATTGCAGCCAAAATGCTGAAGCAAGCAGTGGAGGACGAGTTGAAATGCCTCAACCTGCCCCATGCCAAGTTCGAGCTGCAGATCACTCCCAAACTTCTCTCATCGAATGGCATCGATGAGATCCACTTTCTTTTTACAGCAAATCCGGGCCTCAATCCCCTGCCGCTCGAACAATGCGCCAGCGGGGGGGAACTCTCCAGGCTCTTCTTCGCAATCAAGGTCGTCCTATCGGAAAAAGAAAGCGTCCACTGCCTGATTTTCGATGAGATCGACAGCAATGTCGGAGGTCAAACCGCGGCTGTCTTAGGTCAAAAATTGAAAGATCTCTCGAAAAAACGGCAAGTGCTCTGCGTCACCCATTTTGTTCAAGTCGCCCGTTTTGCCACGCATCATTTCACCGTGGCGAAAAGAGAGCAAGACGGAAGGGCCGCAACTTTCGTTGAAAAGCTCGAGTTCCATCAGCGCGAGCGAGAATACGCCCGCATGATCGGATATCTTCCTGCCTGAGCGTCGTTGTCAATTGAAATAATATTCTCACCTTTTTATGATTGAAACTTGGCCATAGGATGAACAGACTAGTCAAGTTAGCAATATGCGGGATTTTACCATTGCTCCTGCTAGGCGAGGAAGAAGAATCTCTCTCTTATTCTTATTGGGATATTCATCCCCTGCACATCGGGGGCAATATCATCCGGATCGGAGGAGCGGATGTCGAATCGGGCGATAGCGGCCATCTCTACTTCCGAAAGAACACCGCGTTCTTAAGTATGTTGGTTCCGATGAATCGGAAATCCTATTTTTTCCCCCGCATCGAATTCAATAACTTCACTCTGGACTGGAACCAAAATCCAAAATTCGATGAAACCCATTTCTATTACGCCCAACTCAGCCTCACATTCTACACCACAGGACTGGATGACTGGCGATGGATCATGCGGGGCGACTACAACCTCGACCTGGAGCATTTTTCGGACCCCTCCCGTTATGGTTTATTTACGCTCCTGATGTGGGGAAGATACGCACTCCATAAGAAATGGGGTTATCACGTCGGTGTTCTCGGATCCGTGGGAATGGAGGGAGCCCCCGTATATCCCATCATCGGAATCGATTGGGCTCCGAATAAGCATTGGCTGTTCGAAGCAGTTTTCCCCATTACGTATTCGATCCAATACAAACTGGACAAGAACTGGAGATTCTCCCTCAAAGGCCGCCCTCTCAAGGAGAGGTTTCGCGTCGGCAGCCATGAGCCTCAGCCCAGGTCGATTTTCAATTATTCGACGATCGGCACTGAATTTAACATTCTTTACGAACAATTCTTGTGGTTGGAGATCCAACTCTATGCTGGATACAGTTTCGGAGGGAATTTCTACATCAAGAACCAACAAGGGAGGCAAGGCCTATATACCGAACTTGGCGGCGCCCCTTATGCAGGAGCAACCCTCGATTACGGGTTTTGAGTACCCGTTATATATCCATATCTTGCGGCTAGATCTCTAATATTTCGATAGAGCTCGGGATCCAGTTCGTTTTGTAAATCTTCCCAAGTAAATTCATAGGGGTGAGTTTTACGCCCATTGGTATTTTTCGGTGTATTTTCTATAGAATCCCGAGAAATTTTTCTTCCAAGCCGAGTTTCAAACTCTTCCCACTTCTGATCGAGATCCTCGACCCGATAGGTCCATTCAGCCATCTTTTCTGCTTTTAGATTCCAATAGTACCAATACTTTGCACACTTCACCAAATGGGAATCCTGCATGTGAATCTCAGGAATATAATTCATGATAAAATACCAGGAGTCTAGATTTTCCGTGATGTAGGTGGAAGCGATCACATTCAAAGGATCTCTGACCTGATGAAAAATATGAGCGAAATGATAGTTTTCAGGGCAAATACCCCAGCGGCCTTTCCAGCAGCCTTCTTTTGGATTCCCAGTCAATTCGCACGTGCTGATTCCATCTTTGCCCATTTTCTCATGGCCGATCCGGAGTCCGCTTTTTTTCAAGACTTTTGAAATGTATGTAGTCCCGCTTCGCGCACAGCCAACGACGAGAAGCGTCCGATGCTTTTTTTGAGAGGAAAGATAGAAGGGAGTACTGACGATGCCTAAAAGGAGGATGATAAAAAAAAGAACAGATCTACTCTTTAAAAACTGAATCATTTCAACATACCTGCAAGCTTTCTCAAAAAGGCTAAATGACATAGAAAATTTTAAAATATTCGCGAATTCGAAAGAAAGAAAAATCTTCGAATACGGCCCATTAGGGATCGTTATTTCTGATGAGGCAATTGCAAAACTCCCGGCGCCAGAAAAATCGATGATTTTCAGCCAGTTTGCCTGGGCCGTAGGCCCTTTAGCTTGTGGCCGAGCACAACTTTGAGCAAAGTAGGGCTCGGCCACAAGGAGGCAAAATGGCTTAAAAGGGCGATTTTGTTGGTCCCGCGAGTTTTGCAATTGGCTCTGATATTTGGTATTATTTCGACAGCTTGAAAGATTCGAGAAACTGTTTGAATGTAGGTTCATCCAGTTCCGTCTTCCGCCCTTCCATTGCGATCAGGAACAGCTTGTTGCCCGACATCAAGGCGTGGCCCCTAAAATAATTGGAGACGCTTTGGACAAGGAAATTCATCGCTGGATGGCCTGCGTAGTCTACCAAATTGGCGAAAACAAGTTTATTTTCGACGTTATGCCCTACGATTCCTTTCAATAACCCCTCCAACCCTGCTACTTCATGTCCCCCGGATAAAGTTTGCGGGTAGGTCGCGATGAGTAGCATGAACACCCCTTTGTCTTCGAAAGGAGCGAGGTAGATGTCATAATAGAGCTTCTGTCCGTCGGCGACTCTCAAAGATTGCTGAACAAGAGTCGGCTGGACGGGGAAAGAGATCGAACAGCCTCCATCATGCGAGAAGAATTCCTTCCAAGGATCGACCGTTGCAGCATGGGCCGAAGAACGGAACAAAATATGGGCCACCAAAAGGCCGATCGCCAAAAGCCAGATGCCGATTTTTTTGACCGATTCTTTTTTCATAATTGCATCCTTAAAGTTAAATTGAGTACAGCATGAGAGGGGCTGAGAGACGGATTTATGAAAAATCCTATCCCTACCCAAATAAGCCCGAGCGCAATTCCGATCGCAAGCCATGCCAAGATGATATTAGCAATCGACCTCCCAATGGAAAACTGCTGGACCTCAGCTACGGCATTGATGTAGATGACAAGCGACCAGATCATGACCACGACTTTTGCGATCAAGACGAACATCAGAAGAAACATCGGCCCGACGCTCTGTTGGGTTGCCTGGAAAAGAGAACCGCCGAATACCCCGATCAACAAAGCCCAAAGGACAATGTTGACGACCAGAGGGACGCATGACCAAGCAAACGCCGCCCTCGCAAAAGAAAAGCTCGCTTGCCCTTTTAGCAGCTTGCCGATCAGATACACAACCCAGCTCCAGAATGCAAACACGATCATCCCCCAAAAGGGAGCAATAACGGCCGAAAAGAGAAGGATCCAGAGAAACTGAATATGGTTTCCTACAGCTAGCGATTGGCTGCAATTCAATATGGATAAAAATCCATAGATCCAAGCCAGAAGCCATAGCCCGCGATTGGGATTTTCTCTGACGATTTTGGCAATCGTCATCCGCGGCTCTGTCCAAATTGAAATCCAAGGATTCATACTTCACTACCCAAGACTACTGGTGCCTCTAGCACCCACTTTCTTCAACCTAGATCATGTTCCCATGATCCAAGGTCGAAGTTGCGGTGCGTGCTCAGTTGCCTGTAGCTCATCAGGGGGCTAGAGGCACCGGACGCCTTGCGCGCTCAAGCTAATCATAAAATTAAAAATGATTAAGACGCAATAAATAAGAAAAATAAAAACCAAAATGAATAAATTTAAATGCTTATGTAAGCAAACCTAAGAATTAAAAATGCAAGAAATGAGACAATCCAAGAAATGAACCAAGAGAAAAAAATGTTCAAGAGGGCGCGAGTCATGGCGAACCCCTGCACCTCCTGCACAGATAAAAGCAAGAGAACCAGGGACCAGATCCCGAGGATGAAAAGGATGAAGTTGATAAAAAGAGTGGAAGGCCCTGAAACGCCGTTGACGAACAGAAGGTCCGTGCTTGCAATCATGAGGATCAGCCACATAAGAAGAGAAATCGCGGAAGGGAGTTTAGACCAGGCAGCGGCAGTGCGCAAATGGGCCATGGAAGCTTTCCCGCCCATCCATCTGCCAGTTAAGTACAGGATCCACCCCGTGAAATAGACCCAAACCCATCCGATCAATGGAGAGAGAACAATTCCAACAAGCAAGATGGAGTAGAAAGAAAACGTAAGGCCAAAAGACCAATAGCTGGCTAAAAAAAGGTAGGTCTGGAGGGCATAAATCCAAGCGAGATAGAAAACTCCGTATTTCGGATTGACATTGACAATGGTCCTGATCGTAGATCGGGGGCTTGTCCACATGGTCGCCCAGGGATTGATTCCGCCTATCATTTACCCTCCCTATGCACATCTTGCGTTTTATCCAATAACTAGCCAAGGGGCCATATTAACGCAAATAGGAAAAGAAAATGATCAGACTCTCAGAGACAGTCTCTAACCGGGATGCGTCGCATTTCGAGATTATTCTTCGAGTTCTAGCAGCCTTACATCTTCATCGCTCAAAAAGGAATCATCGAATCCGATTTCTGCGGTTTGAAGATCGCTTTCCATTTGTTCTTCTAATACCAATTCCATTTCAGACGCATCTATTTCTTCGGAAGAAAGGGTTAAATCTTCTGAATCGATAGGACTTGTCGCTGCGAGCAACACGATTGCGGCGATTGACAACATAACAGGTAGACTCCTTGTTGAAAATATTCAGTCTACCTAAATATCAAACCAATTGTCAATAAAAAACAAAGCAAATTTAGAGACTGTCTACGAAGTAAACGAAATTCGTAGACAGTCTCTTAGACTGGACTTTGTCCATTTCTCGCCACTGGGCGCCTGGGCAAATATCCAGAGGCGCGCAGTGGCGAGAAATGGACAAAGTCCAGTTAGAATTTCCGATAGTTTGAAGAGGAATAAATCGCATGAAGGGCTTCTTCTAGATCGGGGTACTTGAAGCGGAATCCCGAACCGCATAGCTTTTGAGGGACGACTCGGGCGCTTGCAAGGAGAAGTTCATCGGCCATGATTCCGAATCGTAGGCGGAGAAGCCATGCGGGCACATGAAAAAATGCGGGGCGATGTAGGAATTGCGTAAGCCTCTGGCTGAACTCCTTCTGACGAACCGCGTGAGGAGAGACAATGTTGACAGGACCCTGGAGCGACTCCGACCGGAGAATATGATCCAGGGCAGAGACCAAATCAGTCAGCGCAACCCAACTGATCCATTGCTCTCCCGTAGATAGTTTTCCTCCTAGGCCCAGCTGATAAAGACCGTCGAGTTTTGCAAGAGCCCCTCCATTCAGTCCCAACACCATTCCGAAACGGGCTTGCACTGTCCGGGCGCCCCGGCTATCGAGCGATCGCGCCCCTTGCTCCCATGCACTGCAAACATGCGCTAGAAAACCTTTGCCGGGCGCGCTCCTCTCGTCCAACAACTCTTCTTTTCGGTTGCCGTAAAAACCGACAGCCGAAGCGGCAATGAAAACGGGAGGAGGGCGGCGCAGCCGAGCCAAGGCATGGGCAAGGGAAGAAGTCCCTTCTACGCGGGAAACAAAAATTTTTTGTCTTTTTTCCTCAGACCAGCGCGCCAATGAAAGAGGTTCGCTCGCAAGATGGATGGCTGCATCGAAATCTTCGAGGGACGATCCATTGCCGGTCCGCCAGGAGATTTCTCCGGACGCAGTCATCTCATGGGAGAGCGATACGACTTCCCGCTGCTTCCCTGAGAAAAAAGAAACAAGAGACCTGCCGATGAATCCGGAGGCCCCCGAAATCAAAATGCGCATGCTCTTTATTTTTTCTTACAGGAGCACTTCGGGCCGCATTTGCAGCAGCAGCAATGACACAAAAGACTGATGCAATAAATGCCGGCTAGTCCGACAATCCCATAGACAATCCTGGCGGCAGACGCATCCATGCCTCCGAATATATCCGAAATGAGATCGTATTGGAAAAATCCAATAAGGCCCCAATTTAAAGCCCCGATAACTACTAACAATAAAGCAATAAAACCGAAACATCTCATACAAAAAGCCTCCTGCAATCTAATTTTATAGTAATACAACCACATTCTATTGTCATCTAGAAAATGGAAACCCTTGTGTCTTAAACAGGAAATATAGTACAATATTCATTTATTTATGGCAGATTTTGATAGACAGACACTTGAGCACCTGAAAAAGCTCTGCCGGATCGAATGCGATGAGGCCGAGGAAGCCGATATCCTCAACAGCCTCAAGCGCATAATCGAATATTTCGCGCAGTTCGACGAAGTCCAGATCGAGAAGGGCGCCTCGAAACATTCTGTCCTGAACGGAATGACCGGAAATCGATGGCGGGAGGACATACCCGAAACTCTATTGACCCGGGAAGAGTTCCTGTCCAATGCTCCAGACCAAATCGCAGGGATGATCCGGGTGCCCCCGGTTTTGAAGACACAATGAACCGAATGCACTATCTCTCTGCCATCGAATTGCGCGATGCTTTCCTGAAAGGAGAGGTAACCGCCCAGAACATCGCTCAGCATTTCTTGAAGCGGATCGAAAAACATGGATCCGCATTGGGAGCGTTTCTCAGCGTACTAGGTCCAAGGGTCCTCCTGAAAGCCGAAGCGCTCGACAAGAAGCGAACCCACGGCAAGCCGCTCGGCAAGCTAGCCGGCATTCCGATCGCTATCAAAGACAACATGCATATCGCAGGAGAGATCACGACCTGCGGATCGAAGTTCCTCAAAAATTATAAAGCCCCTTTCGACGCGACCGCGGTTCGGCTGCTCGAAGAAGAAGACGCCCTCCTGATCGGAAAGACCAACTTGGATGAATTCGCTATGGGCTCTTCGAATGAGAATTCGGCCTATTTTCCCGTCAATAACCCATGGAATCTAACGCGGGTTCCCGGAGGATCTTCGGGAGGGTCTGCGGCGGCGATTTCCGCGCGGCTTGCTCTCCTGGCAACCGGCAGCGATACAGGCGGATCGATCCGGCAGCCCGCAAGCTTTTGCGGAGTCGTCGGATTCAAACCGACATACGGCCGCGTTTCCCGCTATGGACTCGTGGCCTTCGGCTCTTCCCTCGATCAAATCGGACCGTTTGCCACGACTGTCGCCGATGCTGCCCTTGTAATGGAGACGATCGGACGCTCCTGCCCCTACGACGCCACTTCGCTCGATTTCCCCGCTGAATCCTATAAGCTGACCCAGGATCTCAAGGATATCAAGATCGGCATTCCCAATCGGTTCCTTGAGAATTTAAGACCGGAGGTACAGGCAAATTATCTCAGCGCTATCGATATCATGCGTTCTCTGGGCGCAACGGCTGTCGAGATCGATCTCGACATCCTCAAATATTCGATCGCGGTCTACTATGTTCTCGCGACGGCCGAGGCCTCGACGAATCTCGCTCGATTCGACGGGATCCGGTACGGCGTCAGATCTCCTTCAGCAAAAAACCTCGAGCAGATCTACGACTTCTCCCGGAAAGAGGGATTCGGGCGCGAGGTGAAGAAGCGGATCATGCTCGGCACATTCGTTCTCTCTGCGGGATTTCAAGATGCGTATTACAAAAAAGCGCAAAAAATCCGTTCTTTGATCCTCGACGCTTTCGAAAAAGCCTATGAGATATGCGACGCGGTGATCATGCCTGTCGCAACTTCCGGAGCATTCGCAGCAGGGGCCATCCACGATCCGGTCGAGATGTACCTCCAAGATATTTTCACCGTTCCAGCCAACCTCGCCGGCTTGCCAGCCATCAGCGTTCCTTCAGGATTTGACAGCGAGCATCTCCCTCTTGGCATCCAGATCATCGGACCTCAAATGTGCGATGTTTCCGTCATGCGCTATGCGTATGCCTATGAGCAGGCCACCCGTTTGGCCGGCGTCCCGCCGGCATTCGCGGATGAGGAGCCGTAAGAGAATGAAAGATTTGCCCTACGACCTCTGGGAACCCGTCATCGGACTCGAGATCCATGCTCAGTTGAATACCCGCTCTAAACTTTTCAGTATGGCGCCGAACCGGTTCGGAGACGAACCGAACACGAACATCTCCTATATCTGCACAGGCCAGCCAGGAGCGCTGCCCCTGCTCAACAAGGAGGCCGTGCGCAAAGCAGTCCAATTCGGCCTTGCCATCGGCGGAAAAATCTCCCACTTCAGCACGTTCGACCGAAAATCCTACTTCTATCCTGACAGCCCCCGCAATTTTCAGATCACCCAATTCGAAAGCCCCCTGATTCGAGGAGGGGCCGTCTCCGCAGACGTCAAAGGAATAACCAAAACATTCCAAGTGAACCGCGCCCACCTCGAAGATGATGCGGGAATGCTCAAGCACTTTACCAACTTTGCCGGCATCGATTACAACCGCGCAGGCACTCCCTTGATCGAAATCGTATCCGAGCCCTGCATCCATTCTCCTAAGGAAGCATCGGCCTACGCTCAGGCGATCCGGGCGATCCTCTTGTATGTCGATGCTTGCGACGGGAATATGGAAGAAGGAAGTTTGCGGATCGATGCGAATATCTCCGTCCGGCCGAAAGGAGAACAAGCTCTTCGCCCGCGCGTCGAGATCAAAAATATGAATTCCTTCTCTTTCCTCGAGATGGCCATTGCGGGAGAGGTGAGCCGCCAAATCGCCCTGTATCTTTCTCACCCTCACCGCCCTTTTCTAGAATTGATCCCTCCCGGAACCTATCGTTGGGATGCCGACTTGAAACAAACCGTTTTGATGCGGACAAAAGAAAGCGCCGATGACTACCGCTATTTTCCTGAGCCGGACCTTCCCCCGCTCCTCATCACGGAAGATTATATCGACAAGATCCGCGATGCGCTTCCCGAACTTCCCCACAATCGCTTCAAGCGATACGTTTCCGACCTGGGCCTCACCGAATACGCCGCATCTACCCTCATCAACGAAAAAGCCTTGTCCGATTATTTCGAGGAGGCAAACGCGATATGTAAAAATCCCCGCCTGCTCTGCAACTGGATCACCGTCGAATTTGCCGGCCGCCTGAAAGATAAAGGAAAAACCCTGATCGATCTTGGCATACCTTCCCAACATGTCGCTAAACTCGTACAAATGATAGACCAACACAAAATCACCAGCCGCATCGCAAAAGATGTGGCGGATGAAATGGTCGAATCGCCCGGGATGGACCCTGAAGCGATCGTTCGGCAAAACCCCGACTATCAGCCCATGGACGACACCGCTTCCATCGAGCCTATCGTCGATCAAGTCTTATCCGAGAATCCTCAATCGGTTGCGGATTTCAAAGCAGGCCGCGATAAGGCATTTGCGTTCCTCGTTGGCCAAGTCATGAAACTTACACGCGGCAAAGCCTCGCCTCAAGTAGTCAACGACCTCCTCCGTAGAAAAATTCAATGAACCTCTTGCACTTTCTTCCCCATTCCCCTAAATAACTCTTAGAAGGGGTTCGGTACACTCCATAGGCATGGCGTTGAAGAGAATCATTCCGGTTTCCATTGGCATTGCGGTTTTGAGCGGCTGTATCAGCGAAATCGCCGACCCGTTTTCATTAGCGCCTGAGACCCCTTATTCGACATGGGTTCCCTTGAAAGGCAACTGCCTCGTCTCATCGAAATATTGCCAGACCGTCCTTCCTCCATCATTCGATTCGGAAGAGTTGAACCTGGCCGAGCTCGTCGATATCGCTCTTCAAAACAATCCGTCAACCAAACAAACTTGGGCTATGGCGCGGGCCGCTGCAGCCAAATACAGCCAATCGCTCAGCCCTTTTTATCCGAGCATTGCATTCGATGGCACTTACCTTCGCATTAAGGGAAGCACGATCGCATCGGGCGGGTCCGCTTCTCCGGGAGGATTGCCCATTTCGCAAGCCGGTAATGCCGCCCAATCCGGAGTGATCGTGACACCGGGGCTTAGTTCTCCAACCCCCTTTTATACGACCCAGGCGGGACCCGACGTCGCCCTAGGTTATACCCTCTTCGATTTCGGGCAACGCTCTTCTGCCGCCATGGCAGCGCGGGAAGCGCTTTACTATGCAGACATGAACCACAACCAAGAGATCCAAAGCATTATCCAAATGGTGATGGACGACACCTACAACTATCTCTACCAGCAAACCCTGCTTAGATCCAACCAGGCCAATTTGGAAAACGCCCAAATGTCGCTCGATGCAGCCAATGAGCGTTTCGCCCTAGGATTAGCCGCGCTCGGGGATGTCGCACAGGCAAGAACTCAATATCTGCAAAGCAAGATCAACCTGACGAGCCAAAAACAAAATGTCGAAAATGCGTTTGCACAGTTGGCTGTCGACCTCGGCCTGCCTGCGAACGTCCCGTTTAAAGTCCAGCCGCTCCCCGATCAGGTCTTGGCCAACCCGATGCTGGAAAGCATCGAACTCCTTGTTGAAAAAGCCCAGAGTCAACGACAAGATTTTCTGGCCTCCCAGGCCAATGTAAAATCGAAAGAAGCGCTCGTATTGAACGCAAAAAGAGCCGTCTATCCGGTCATCAGCACTTTCTTGGACATCGGCCACTACTGGTTCCAAAACGGACAGCAAGAACAAGGGCCCCACTGGTCAGCGCAATTCAATTTGAGTTTCCCTCTTTTCCAGGGATTCTATTACAAGAACGGGATCAAAAACGCGCAGGCGAATCTCGAAACTTCTAAGGCGCAGATGCTTCAAAAAGAACTCACCCTCATCCAGAATGTGGCGACAGCCCATATGGGAGTGAAGACAGCGGCATCGAACCTGACCGATTCGGAAGAATATCTCAAAGCGGCCGAGCTGGAATTCAATATCGCTCTCACGGGATATAAAGCGGGGACGATGACGATCCTCGATGTGATGTCGGCCCAAAGCTCGCTCGCCGACGCCCGGGCGAAGAAAGCCGATTCGCAAAGAAACTGGTTTGTCTCGCTCGCGAAGATCGCTTATGCGACAGGCTCGCTCTGCGCAACCCCCAATGAGGAAACGGAATGAGAGCTCGATTTGGTATTATGAGCGGAAAAATGAAAAATTTGCCAGCGATTCTCTCGGAGATGCCGCAACAAAATTGTACAAAGTTGAGGAGAAGGTGTGGGTGGATTCTTTGTTTGATCTTGACGGCATGCGCTTCGAAAAAAGCTCCTCCGCCCGCTCCCGCCTATCCGGTCCAGATCGGAACCTCCGCAGTGAAATCGATGCCCTTATTTCTGGAAACGCTAGGACACGTCGAATCGATCACCAGCATCCAGATCCGTTCGAGGATCGAAGGAGAGCTGACAGGCGTGTTTTTTAGGCAAGGGCAAGAAGTCAAACAGGGAGATCTCTTGTTCACGATCGACTCCAAACCCTACGAGGCGGCTTTGAAAGAAGCGCAAGGCGCCCTTGAGCAAAATCTTGCCAATCTCGCGCTTGCAGAAGAGAAGGTCAAACGATACAAGATCCTCGCCAAAGAAGAATATTACTCGCAGATCGACTATGAGACGCTCCAAGCGAACTTCGCATCGGCTGCCGCGCTTGTCCAGCAAAACCAAGGCGCGCTGGACAATGCCAAGATCAATCTCGACTATTGCTGGATTTACGCTCCAATCGACGGGATGCTCGGCATCCTGAATATCGATTACGGCAATTTGGTCGCGGCGCCCGATGGAAATACCGATCCATTGATCCTCCTCAATCAAATGGCCCCGATCTACGTCACCTTTTCGATCCCCGAATTCCAGCTTCCCCAGATACAGCGCGCTTACAGGAATCAAGAGCTCAAAGTGATGGCGGCCTATGACAATTTCGACGAGGAAACTTTCGAAGGCATCCTCTTCATGCTCGACAACAGGGTCGATCCTCATACCGGCATGATCAAACTCCGCGCGACTTTCGAGAATGAGAAACGAGAACTCTGGCCTGGCCAGTTCGTCCGCACGAGGCTCATCCTCTCGACCCTCCCGAATGCTGTCGTCATCCCCTCTACCGCAGTGCAAATGACTCTCTCCGAGCCGATCGTCTTCGTAGTCAAACCCGATCTTACCGTCGAACAGCGCAATGTGAAACTGGGGCAAAGGGAAGGGAATGACGTGATCGTCCTCGAGGGGATTAAAGGCGGGGAAAAAATCATTACCGAAGGACAGATCAATCTCTATTCCGGCGCTAAAGTTTTCGTACCTAAGGCGAAGGACCTTTAGGAAGCTTATGAATCTATCGGAACCCTTTATCCGCCGCCCAGTGATGACCATCCTCGTGATGATCTCGATCCTTTTTTTCGGGACATTGGCCTATTTCAAACTTCCGGTGAGCGACCTGCCCAACGTCGATTTGCCCACGATCCAAGTCTCGGTCAGCTATCCTGGAGCGAACCCCGACACGATGGCCAATTCAGTCGCGAGCCCCCTCGAAAAGCAATTCATGACGATCGAAGGGATCCAGTCGGTCTTTTCATCCAGCAACACCGGCTCGACCACCATCGTGCTTACCTTCGCGCTCGACCGCGACATCGATGCCGCCTCGACCGATGTGCAAGCCGCCATCAGCCGGGCGCAGCCTAACCTCCCATCGAACCTTCCCAACCAGCCTAGCTATGAAAAGGTAAACCCCGCGGCCACTCCGATCCTCTATTACGTCCTTACATCCCCAAATATGACCCTTGGCGCCCTCTATGATTATGGCAATACCATCCTCGGCCAGCGCCTTGCGATGGTCGACGGCGTGGCTCAAGTGATCACCTACGGATCCCCTTATGCCGTCCGGATCCAAGTCGACCCTGAAAAACTCGCCGCCAAACAGATCGGATTCGACCAATTGGTGGGGCTCGTCGATCAAGCCAACGTCAACCAGCCCCTCGGCACTCTGTTCGGCCCGAGAGACGATTATACGATCGAAGACGACGGGCAGCTCATGACCGCCCGTCCCTATGAAGAGATCATCATCAAAAACGAGAGCGGCGACTTGGTCAAAATCAAAGACGTGGGCCGCGTCCTCGACAGCGTCCAAAACGACAAATTCTTCCAACACTACGTGACCAAAGACAGCGATACAGTCTGCATCGTCATCGCGATCCAGCGCCTTCCCGGCATGAACACAGTCCGGATCGTTGAAAAGATCAAACAGGTCATCGGAGAACTCAGTCCCCAGATGCCTCAAAGCCTCAAGATCGAAGCGATTTACGATCAATCCGACTCGATCCACGAGGAAGTGAACGATGTTCAATTGACTCTCGTCATCGCATTCCTTCTCGTCATCGCCATCATCTACTTTTCCCTCGGGAAAGCCCTCAATACCATCATCCCCATCCTTTCTTTGCCCATGTCGATCTTCGGCACCTTCGCGGTCATGTATCTGCTCGGCTTCAGCATCGACATCCTCTCCCTTTTGGCCATCACCCTCTCGATCGGCTTTCTCGTGGATGACGCCATTGTCGTTTTGGAAAACAATGTCCGCCACGTGCAAATGGGAGAAAAGCCCTTCGAAGCCGCCCTCAATAGCGCAAAAGAGATCAGCGTCACCGTCCTCAGCATGACCCTATGCCTGACCGCTGCGTTCATCCCGATGCTCTTCATGGGAGGGATCATCGGCCGCCTCTTCCGCGAATGCGCCGTCACGATCATCGTCGCCGTCCTCTTTTCCGGGTTCATTTCCCTTTCTCTCACTCCGATGATCGCGAGCCGCCTTGTCAGCCCCTATGATGAAAAGCGGAAAACCCGCATGGAGCGCATTTCTGATGCCGTCAATGAATGGCTGAAACGAATCTACGAGCCCTGCCTCCATTGGGCCATGAAGCATCGAATCTTTATGATCGCCCTCGGCCTGGCCAGCATCGTCTGCTCCTTGTTCCTCTACAATCACATCCCCCAAGACCTTCTACCTCCCGACGACGTCGGCTACATCGAAGGATTCACCCAAGCAAGGGACGGAACATCTCCCTTCCTCATGAAACAATACCATGAAGACCTATCCAAGGTAGGCATCGCAGACCCTAATATCGAATCGATCATTTCGATCAGCTCCTACTCCAACTCCAATCAAGGCATCCTTTTCCTAAAGCTCAAGCCCTTCAAAGACCGCCTCCCGATGAATGAAGCGATCGACGAGCTCACGGACAAATACAGGCAATTTTCCGGTATCAATGTCTATCTTTCTCCGCTTCCCCTCATCGACCTGACTGTCGGCACTACCTCGCAAGCGCTCTATCAATATTCCCTCACTAGCATCGACCGGAAAACGCTGTACAGCTATTCCACACTCCTTACCAACCGGATGCGCCTCGACCCCTCTTTTAGCCAAGTATCGAGCGACCTTCTCAACCAACAACCCCAATGGAACTTCCAAATCTTGCGCGATAAAGCCTCGAACTACAATGTGACGGCTCAAGCGATCGAGGACTATCTGGGCTGGGCCTATTCCGACAACAAGATCTCTCTGATCAATGGGGAGATCAACCAATACGACGTCATCGTCGAGACCCTTCCCCGCTTTTATAAGGATCCCAGCGTCCTCTCCAAACTCTACATCCGCGCCTCTACGAATGGGCTTGTCCCCCTCTCCGAAATCGTCCAGCCCACGCAAACCATCGGCCCCCTCACCGTCAACCATAT
>JABDHH010000006.1 GCA_013285585.1 Chlamydiota bacterium | reverse complement strand
AAAAATTTGTTGCAGAGCTGACGTAGCCAAACCCAACGTTATTTCTGATATTTGGTATAAATGTGAATCTGCATAAAGACCGTCAAGCCGGGTGATATGAGCCTTAAGAGAGGCTTGAGCCGTATGATGGGAAACTATCACGTACGGTTCTTAGGAACTGTTAAAAAATAAGTTAAACCGAAACGAACCCAAATCGAGGGCTGATGGTAATGCGACAGTTCTAGGAACCGGGCTTGCAATCGCACGAAGATTCGCAGCACTTGCAATCGTCGTGATTCCCGATTCGGCAGTCGCATTCAGAATGACATTTTCTATCGGAGCATTCTTCTTTCGAGCAAGCGCATGCCATGCTGAAACAGATAAGAGAGAAAAAGATCTTTGCCATCACAACCTCTGTTTTTTTTATATACCGCGCCCGCTCATCTTGAGTGAATTTTGTTGAGCATCTTTTTGACTCCAGCGCATTGCTCGATCTCGTTAACGTTGTGCAAGTTGGACTCGGTCTCCGCAATGCTATTGGAGCCAAAAACCTGCTGTCAAAATTCACACAACCTAAGCGGGCGCGGTATATCTCGACTTTGCACACAATCGAGATATATCACCATTCATTTAGAACTTCAAATTAAAGCTGAGTCGGACGGTCGGATAGGCAAAAAGGGAATAGCCGGGCAAAAAACCTTGGGATTTATAGCCTAGCTCCGCCTCATATCCGATTCGCTCGCTGCCTTGGAAGGTGGTGATGAGGGAGCCCGATGCTCCGAAGCGCATCTCATGCTGCTTAGCATAAGAATAAAGCGGATCGGCTGGATTGGGCTTCTCATGGAAATCGATCTCCTCGAATGGTACATTTCCAGGCTGGAGGAGCAGCTTTGGCTGGCGCCAGAGATCGCCTCTCAGGCCGAACGACCATTTTCTGACAGTCCAAAGAAGCGGGGCGTATGCGCCGGCTCCCAGGTAGGTATTCCCTGCATGTCGGCCCCATTTAACATAAGCGTAAAAAGGGATTTTTTTTCGTGAAAAAAAGTTTTCGAAGAACACTTCCGGGCCGAAGGGAGTCAAGCCGAGGCGGAGTCCCGGCAGATAGAGGGATCCAATCATCGGAATTCTGGTTTCTTTCCCAGAGGAAAGATAGCGGAACCAGGCATAAATCGAATAAAAAGTGAACGGGTCGGCCAAATTGATCCATGAGAGAGAGCGGAGGCGTCCGCGGCTCAAAAAATGCTCGGTGTAAGTGTAGTTCAAAGTTTCGACATAGCTGTTGATGTCGTGCCCAGCTAAGGTTCGGGAGTCTTTCGTTTTCAATGTACTGATGTAAATAGTGAGATCTTGCTCGGAAAGAAGGTAAAGAACCGTTTGGCGGGGATCGATTTTCCCAGTGCTTAACCATTTCATTTTTGTCAGAAGCGCGAGGATCGATGTCCCTTCTACGCCTCCACTGGAAACAGCCGATGACTCTGTAGTCGAGAAATTTTCCGCGGCAGAGAAATAGGTTGCGGCTCCGCCGGGTCCGTAAGGAGGGGGCATCTCGAAGGAATATCCATCCACATTCGCCAAGCCGTGCGTGTCGAGATCTCGGAGCCGGTAGCCATGGCCGAATACTTCGTGCTGGACTACCATCGCGAGATAATTGAGGGGCAGCCAGACGGAGATCAATTCGCTGAGCCGCCAAAATCGGGCATAAGACGTTTTCGCATAGGCGATCGGGCTTTTGCCCAGCAAATATGTTTCGGCTTTTTCGAGGATTCTCGTGGCAAAAAGCAAGTCTTCTCCCCCCGCATAGGGAGACATGTTCAGATCCCAAGTGGCTTTGCTGACGGCAGAGGCCATCAAGGTGAAGCGCTTGGGCGGCTTATCCTGTCGGCAATCGAATCGGGGAATCGATGAATTTTGGATCGGCTCGCAGCGGATGGCGGGAGAGGAAATGTTGTAGCTGGCGATATCCTCTTCTTCTTGGGTCTCTTCGGAATCTTCGTCTGCGAAGGATCCTATAGCAATACAAAAGAAAAAAAGAACGGTTCGTTTAAACATGGGGATTGTCTCTGATTTTAGGCGAGAGAAATTTCATAAGTCAATTAAAGAAAAATAGATACAGCGCTGATGTCCTTGCAAAAGATATTGCGATCGGCTATGTCTAGTCTTTATGCGATGCACTGGCTACTGTACAGCGGCAGGTTATGATACCGCTCGGCTTTTTCAATTCCTGCAAGTGACGGGGACTTCTCAGCTCTACCGTGATGTCATTCATACGCAGCCTAAAGACGAAAAAGGGATCAAACGGGATATTTTTTACTTTCCCTACGGCGTCACTGTGTTCTGGGGGTTCACTGAAGAGGAAGAAAAAGGGGTTCTGAGCATTCTGAGGAAATTCGAGCGGGAGTCTCTGGCAAAAAGCGAACTCGACGAATTCGGGTTCTCTTATGGCGATAAGATGAAGATCGTAGAAGATGAGATCACCTTGCAGAAAAAAGATCCGATCACCAAATTAGCGATCTCCTATGCGATCGGGCAGTCGGTCAAGCTGACCGTGTTCGAGGAGGCCATTGCGAGGACTGTCGAGCAAACCAAATTCTTGCCAAAAAACCTCGCTCAAAAGGGAAAAATTCCCTTATCGAGAAAAGAGACCTCTCAGAAGATGGGAGAACTCTTTCTAGAGCGTAATTACATCAACCTTCATGCCGAGATTCTCGACACGCCGGAATTTTTCTGGGAACATTCCGAATTGGAGCCGTTTTATAGGAAAACGATTCATTATCTCGATGTGAGCAAACGGGTAGAGCTGCTCAACCGCCGCTTGAATCTCCTTCATGAACTTTTTGAAATCCTAGGAAACGAACTCAACCACCAGCATTCGTCCCGTTTAGAGATGACGATCATCATTTTGATCGTTATCGAAGTCATACTCGCGGTTTTGAGAGACTTATTCCATTTGTTTTAGCTTACAGAGCACTAGTGCACTAGTCGAGAAGCCTGACTTTGATGGCTTCAGGACCTTTCCGGCCCGTCTGGGTTTCGAACTCTACCCTTTGGCCATCGGCAAGCGAATTATCAGGAGTATCGATCTGCGAAACATGCACGTAAATGTCGCGACCGCCGTCATCAGGAGCAATGAATCCGAAGCCCTTGTCTTTATTGAACCATTTCACTGTGCCGAACATATTATCTTTCCATCGATTCAAAATTGTCAGTTGCGAGAACTTGCTCCTCTCCCTCTGAGCGGGCGACGAGAATTGCGCAGCAGCTATCGCTAAATACATTTACAGTAGTCCTGCACATATCCAAGAGGCGATCGACCGCAATGAATAGGCCGATGCCTTCTAGAGGCAATCCAATCACCCGCAAGATGATCAGAATCGCTACCAAGCTGGCTGAAGGAATGCCGGCAACTCCGATCGAGGTGATCAGGGCCATAAGGACTACGAGGAACTGTGTCGAAAAAGAAAGGCTGATGCCATAAACTTGAGCGATGTACATCGCGGCGACGCATTCGTAGAGCGCCGATCCCGACATGTTGATCGAAGTGCCCAGAGGGACGACAAGGCTGCATATCCTATTCGATACGCCCGCTCGTTTTTCGACGCAGTCGATCGTGACCGGCAAGGTGGCGGATGAAGAGCTGGTTGAAAAGGCAGTCACGAGTGCAGGAAACATCGCTTTGAAATGGCGGATCGGTTGCACTTTTCCCACATACTTCAAAAGAAGAGGCAGGGCAATGAACATGAATACGGCCAGTCCGACGAGTACGGTCAGAGTGAAAAGCCCGAGAGATTGGAGCGATCCCATCCCGGAAACCATGAAGACCTTCGCAACCAGGCAGAAAACTCCATAGGGAAGGAATTTCATAATGATATGGGTGAAATGGATCATCGCCTGAAAGATCCCTTGAAAAAATCCTTTGAGGATTCCAGCGGCATGGGATTCTACTTTCGTGATCGCATAACCGAAGATTAGGCTAAAAAAGATCAACCCGAGCATTTCGCCTTTCGTAAACGCGCTTAGGATATTAGATGGAACGATCGAAATAAGGACGCCGATCAGGGTCTGTCCTTCCGTGGGGACGCCCTTTGCCTGTAACTGGCCGAGCTGCGCTGTATCAGTGGCATTCATGACAGGCGCGATTTGGGAATGGCCCGGGCCGATGAGGTTTACAAAAAGCAGCCCGATCAAGATGGCGATGAGGCTGGTGCCGATGTAAAAGGTGAACATTTTGGCTCCCAGCCGGCCAAATCCTCCTTCTCCTCCGATTTTTGCGATTCCGCTAATAATGGATGAGGAGACAAGGGGGACTACGACGAGAGTCAGCGCGTTCAGGAAAATTGTTCCGACGATATCGAAAACCGAGTAAAAAGAAACCCCGAATAGGCCGGCTTCCTTTCCGACGAAGCTGCCGAAAAGGATGGCTAGGATAATGGCGAGGAAGACTCCCCAAGGTCGTTTGTGCTTCTTCCGCATTTGCATCATTCTAATTCATCGGGTTGATCGAGAAAAGAAAAATTCCATCCCTTTTTCAATTCCTTTTTCTTGGAACCATTTTTGGGGGACTTCGAGCGCATAGAGGGCAGGCCTAGAACTTATGAATAGAGGAGGCTGGTCGGTGCTGCGCTCAAGAACGGGCATGTCCATTGTTTCGATCAGTTGTTTCTTTTCATCGAAAAAGGCAATCGAGAGGGGGATGATCGTGTTTTTCATCCAAAAACTCAGAGGCTGGGGTTGGTCGAATATGAATAGCATCCCCGTGTTGGGAAGGAGCTCTTTTCGGCCCATGAGGCCTTTTTGTCTGGCTTCCGGGGTGTCGGCGATTTCTACCCTAACCGATTCTCCCCCGATTGCAATGAGGCTTGTCTGTAGAATGGTCAAAAAAATGGCGGTTGAGAACATAAGAACATTATGAAAAAATCTGCTTTAAAAGGTCAATCTTCAGATGCGAAAAAGATTCCTGATTTTTCTTGTTTTACCTCTTCTGCTTTTTTCTGAAGGGAAAGTTTTCTATAGTCAAATCAACGAATCTGTCATCCCTCCTTGGCTGACGGGACCTCTGATTGCGCCTACTGCGCACGTCGTCCCCTTAGGCCACTACAATATCGAACCCTATATTTTCGCGGCGGCTTTCACAGGTACTTACAGTTCCGAATGGGATGTAGTGAAATTTCCTACTTTTTGGAACTCTTTTCTGCAAGTTCCTACTATGATTGGACTGGCTTCCTGGTTGGATGTCCTAATCACTCCCACTGTGAATTGGAATTACTCTCAGCATCAAGCCGCCTGGACTGTAGGCGATCTGCTTTTTGGGTTTGATGCGCAACTTTATCATTCGACTCAAAATTCCTGGGCGCCTTTTGTCAAGCTCACTCTTAAAGAGATTCTTCCCATCGGAAAATACCGGAATCTCAATCCCAAAAAGCTCTACACTGATGAGGGAGGGGAAGGATCTTGGATGACGGGGTTGGGTCTCGTAATAGGAAACTTGTACCATATCAAAAGTGTCTATTATTTCAATTACCGGCTTGCTTTGAATTACTTCCTTCCTGCCCCTGTGCATTTGAAGGGATTCAATTTTTACGGAGGAGGATATGGAACGGATCTCCGGTTCTTTCCGGCCTCTAATTTTGAAGCTGACCTGGGAATCGAAGTAACGCTAGCGCAAACCTGGGCATTGGCTTTGGATGTGATCGGTTATTGGTCAGGGAAAGGACATTACACCGGAAAGCGCCGGGGCGTTGATGCATCGGGAAAGCCTGCGTCGCTGAATGCGCGATGGCTGAGATCCCAGGCTCAATTCAGCTTAGCTCCAGCTATCGAATACAACTGGAATGAGAATATCGGGGTCATCGCCGGCGCTTGGTTTTCCTTTGCAGGAAGAAATACTCTCGCTTTCACGAGCGGCGTAATTGCTGTAAACTATTATAAGTAAATTATTTATTCTATTTTTGTTTAATTTCTGTTCGTATAATATCGAATCAAATAAACGAGGTGATTTAATGAAAAATTTAAGTATTATCCTAGCGGCATTATCGGCTGGTACCGCTCCCCTTCTTCCACAGACGTCTCCAGAGCCAGTACAGATTGTCAAACCAGCTTATGAAGCCGAGCGGAGCGGCCATGAGGCAGTAGCCATGATCCGGAAAACTTATGAAAAGGACGGATATGCTGAATTCCTGAAGGAATTAGACGATTCTTATACCGCTCTCAAGGAAAAGGGGCGACTGGACGAATTCGCTGAAATGCGGACCGGATATTCTCCCGAATGGCAGGAGTGGGAGTCTCGCGCAGCGGCTCTGCAAAATGAAAAAAAACAGGACCTTCTCTCTGCAGTTCAAGATCAAAAAATGACTCCTTTCGTCGAAAAGGTGCGATCCGTTTCCGCCAACCTTTCTGATGAGTCGCACGAGAACGCGATCATTCTGATGGCGAATTTACGAGCGCAAGCGCCGGGGATGGGAAAAAACAGCGATGAGAATCGCTTGATCGACCTCGATCTCGAATATGAATATAAATCTCTCCATATCGATCTTCCTGGCTTATCTGTAGCGGATAGAAGGGAGAAACAATGCGCTCTGATGATGGAAAAGCTGGAAAAGATGCTGGCCGCTTCATCCGAATTCAAGGATATTGCCCTGAAACAAGCAGTGGCCCTGTATGCCCAGAATTTCGATGCCCGCCTTGCCCAAAGCTGGGATATTGCTGACTTGAATGCTTTGACGAATGGGAAGAGAAAACCCGCCGATGCGTTAGAAGAAAAAGTGGCGTCGATCCTCACTGTCTATCAAGAAAAATTTAGCGATTTATCAAGGCAATTTTTTGCAGAGCATGAGAAAAATTAAACTTTTTTTTTGTCAGACAGTCTCCAAGAGACTGCTAACGGATTCCCGTTTCGTCGAGTTTTTGGATTATTTTGGCCGCTTTTCGACTTCAAAGATTGGGGGGTATATACGAAAGTTAATATTACCCCCAAACTTTGAATCGAAAATCGGCTCAAAAGAACCGAAAAATCAACAGAAAGTGAATCCGTTAACTGTCTCTATAGGGCGTTTTTTCGCAACGAAGAGTTTTGCCATTGCCTCTGCACTCCTTCTGGCTTTAGCGGCGCTCATGGGATGCGCCACCGCGTATCAAAAGGAGGGATTGTTTACCAACGGTTATTCAGATTTTCGATCTTCCGATGACCAATTCGTACTCACCTTTCGCGCCAGCGAACACACCCCGGCGGAAAAGGTTCTCGAATACGCTCTTGGGCGCGCTGCCGAACTTACAGTCAAGCATGGCTTTCGCTATTTTTCTGTCCTGGATAAGGTGGGGAAAGGGGCCGGCCTCCATTACCCCTCGGTGCGCCTGACGATTCAATGCTACCATTCCGAGCCTGTCGATAGGGAATGGATCGACGCAGTTCGTTTCATCCATCCATTAGGATAGGGCGCCTTCTTGTCACATTCCCGATTTTTTAGGAAGTATAGGGTCCCTCTACCAAATAATCCATCGATCCAGTAGAGGAAATTAGAGACTGGCAACGGATTTGGTTTCATCCGATTTTTGGATTCGAATCCGTTAACACTCTTTTAAAACAGCTTCTTACATAGGGGAAACGCAAAATGAAATGGATTTGTCTGTTCTTGATCATTGTTTTGGGAGTGTCTGAGGGGGTAGCTGCGGAAAGGATGACCTGTGAACAGGCGATGAATCGGTTGATGGAAGGGAATAACCGGTATGTGCATGACGAACTCGCACATCCGGACCGGGATTTGGATCGCCGCGAAGCGGTTGCCGCCAGCCAATCTCCTTTTGCGGTGATTGTCGGATGCTCCGATTCGAGAGTATCGCCCGAGATTGTCTTCGACCAGGGGATCGGCGATTTGTTCGTCGTCCGAGTCGCCGGAAATGTCATCGGGGACCTCGAATTGAACAGTATCGATTACGGGGTGCTTTACCTGGGAGCCGTCTGCATCATAGTGATGGGCCATGAAAACTGCGGCGCAGTCAAAGCGGTGATCGACGGAAACACAAAAAACGTCGAAGCGATTGCTAAACTGATAAAGCCCGCCGTTCAAGAGGCTAAGGAGGCATCGCCGAAAGATCTTCTGACGGCGTCTATCAAAGAGAATGCCCACCGCATGAAAGATTTTCTGCTCGATTCTAAGATAATCAAAGATCTCGTCAAACAAAACAAAGTCTGTGTGCGTGCGGCTTATTACAATCTCAATACGGGATCTGTCGAATGGCTAAAATAATCGGAAAAAAATTTATGGGTAAGGACCACCAAGTTTGTGAGGCAATTGCAAAACTCCCGGCGCCAGAAAAATCGATGATTTTCAGCCAGTTTGCGGCCGAGCACAACTTTGAGCAAAGTAGGGCTTTCGGCCACGAGGAGGCAAAATGGCTTAAAAGGGCGATTTTGTTGGTCCCGCGAGTTTTGCAATTGCTTCTCTAAATAAATCCGGACTGGCCGAGGCGCCATTTGATAGCAGCGATTGTAATAGGAATGAGTGGCTGGTCGAGTGTTTTCCGCAAAGACCGCGCTGCTTCTTTGATCGTCGCTCCAGAGCCTATGTAGTCATCGAAGAGGAGGAGGGGGCCTGAAGGTACTCTGGCCGGTAGGCGAGCCTCCATTTTTTCATGTACGTTGTAATATCGCTGGTCGTTATTGAGCAGTTCTCCTTGTCGTTTCTCAGGAGGGATTTTCCAAACGAGGAGATCAGAGAAAAACGGGACATTGAGCTGCTCAGAGAGCGCTTTAGCAAAGGACTGCTGAGCTTTCCATGTCCTGGAAGGGAGAATCACCAAACTTCCGATCGGCGAATTGAAGGAAGCGATCTGTTTTATGAGCAACGAGATGAGTTCGGGATCGACACTATCGTTGACAGCCCGCTCTTTCATGAAGCGGAGAAACTGGAGCGTGCGCAATTTCCCGTCGAGGAGGCTGAAGCCGGACGAAATCCGGTATGTTTTTGAGGGGGCGATCGGTACAGGACGCATGGAAAGCCAATGCAGAGCGGCACAGTCACCGGAGGTTTCGGGCGTCATTTGCTTTTGGCACACATCGCATCGTCCACAATTTGTGGCTGTAACATCGCCAAGAGCGCGTCGCAAGAGCGCCATCCGGCAATCACTCCTTTGTTCCGCATAGGAGATCATTTTATTCAATTCTTCGGTTTTGACGAGATGCTGTGTCGTATAGCGGCTGAGATCAAGGCTCCGATTTGCCACTCCCATTTTATATACCTGTGTTCCTTTTGCGCTTTCTTTCTTTAAGAACTGCTGGTCAATCAGTTCTGCGAGAACGATCGTAACGCGTGTGGGGTGAAGGCCGGTGATTCGCTTAATGGATGTGAGATTTAGAGGCTCTGTGCTTGAGCGGACCGCGTTTAAAATCGCTTGAAAGTCGTCTTCTGAGGGCAAAGCCGAATCGATGAAGTAGTCTTGCACTTTTCGATCAGCTTTGTCGTAGAAAAGGATTCCATCCGCTTTCAGACCATCGCGCCCCGCGCGCCCCACTTCCTGGTAGTAAGCGGTGATGGAACCTGGGATATCGAAGTGGATGATGAACCGGAGGTCTTTTTTATCGATTCCCATGCCAAGAGCGGTGGTCGCTGCGATGGCCTTATAGGCATTGCGCCCAAAAGCCACTTGGATTTTCCGTTTTTCCTCCGATTCAAACCCAGCGTGATAAGCAATGACGGCGAGGCCCTCTTTTTGCAAATACTCGGCCACGAGTTCTGCATTTTCCCGGGTGGCGCAGTAGATGAGGCCGTGGTCAGCAAGCTTAGACAAAAGAGTTTTGCAAAGAGAGAGCTTAGCCGCGGTTCCCACTACGGGCAAGAGGGAGAGATGGATATTGGGGCGATCCATCTGTTCTCGCCATACGCGTATAGGCTCTTGAGCGGAAGAGAGCTGTCCCGCGATGTCCTTTTCTACTCGTCCATCGGCTGTGGCTGTAAGGCCGAGGATTTTGAGCGTTGGGCGCACGGTTTTAATGGCTTGGGCAAACTGGAGGATGTGTCTGTAGCTCGGCCGAAAGTCATGTCCCCAAATTGAAATGCAATGGGCCTCATCGATCACTAAAAGAGAGAGAGGTAATCCCAAGAGGAATTGAAAGCGATCGATATGGTCTAGCTGTTCGGGTGAGATAAAGAGGATTTGCACTTCGCCAGCGGCGGCGGCTCTTCGCGCCAATTCATTTTCCTCTTCCGTTTGGTCGCTATTGATAGAAGCGGCGACGATTTTAAATCGGTGTGTGAGTTGGTCGATCTGATCGCGCATGAGGGCCAAAAGGGGAGAGATGACCAGAGTGATTCCTTCGAGAACACAGGAAGGGAGTTGATAGAGAAGGGATTTGCCATAACCTGTTGGTTGAATGCAGAGGAGGCTGTTATGTTCCATCAGCACTTTCATTGCCTCGAGTTGGCCTGGACGGAAAGCCGTCATCCCGAACTTCTCTCGCAAGAGAGTGTGAAAGGAGCCGTTCATGATTTAGCCTTAAAGTTCAGAAGAAGGAAAAGTTGTAGCAAGAACAGCCTTTTCAATCTAGCTGTACGTGATCAAACATCTCCATGCGGATATCGGCTTGCAATTTTGGAATAGCTTTTCCGATGAGAAATCCCATTGTGCGCGAGGTCACTTCTACAAAGAGCACCAGACAGATCCCTCCGATGATAGGGGCTTGTAAAGTTTGCCATGCGGCTAGCCGGTCTCCTTCAATCTGACCCCTCCTAATTAGAACTGTTGATTGGGAAAAACTCAAAAGTTTCGATGATACTTCACTAAAGCAAGATCGTATTCCTTGGACTGCAAACAAATGCTGGGTAAACTGGACTTTGTCCATTTCTCGCCACTGGGCGCCTGGGCTATTTGCCCCGCAGCGAATGAATTTTATTTAGGTGGGTTAAATAACCCACCTGCATAAAATTCACTCTACTGCAGGTCAAATATCCAGAGGCGCGCAGCGCCGATAAATGGACAAAGTCCAGGTAAAATCTTCTAAAAAACTTCTAAGTAGCGTACAATCCATACCCAGAGGATCATTAATGACTCAATTGCCGATTCACATAAATAAAAAAAAATCGATGCCTGCTGTAAAAAGCACCATATTACCTATCTCGCTGTATTTGGATCGATTTTGACTTCTCATTTTTCTGCATCAAGCGATGTAGATATTCTCGTGAAGTTTGAGAAAAAGCATGTTCCTGGGTTGTTTGGCATTTTTGATATACAAGAGGAGTTAAGCGCAATTGTAGGAAGAGAGGTCGATCTAAAAACCCCAAACGGCTTGAGTCGCTATTTCCGCGATGAAGTCTTATCTAAGGCACAAGTGCTTTATGGAAAGTAGGGATCTAATTCGATTTAAACACATGTTGGATTCCGCAAAATTCTTCGAATTTTTTGCCCAGCACCGGAGCGTTCTCGAACCAATTTCTCGAGGGAATAAAGCAACTTTATGAACTTGAGCCCTTTATCAAAGTCAAGCCCTACCTCACAAACCAGTGGGAAAAGAGCGATAGACTGGTCAAAAATGCCTCTTAACAGAGAGAACTCATCAAATCTTATCTCCCTTCTACGTAATAGAACTCCCTCTTTAGGGGGTGCAGGGAGAAATATACAATTCGAAGTTTGATCAAGTATTAGATTCTGTGATAGAAGAGAAATTTAACTACATTTCTTGACTGGAGTTAGGTCGATAGCCGTGGAAAAGAAAACCATAATACAAAATTACATAGACGGATGGAAAACGGGTAATGAGATAAAAATACTCAACTCCTTATCCGAAAACTGTGTGATCACCGAATCGCATGGACCTGTCTATCATGGAATAGGCACCGTGAAAAAATGGATCGCTGATTGGACAAAATTTAACAAAATTAAGAAATGGGATCTCATTTCATTTTATTCGTTTGATCATACAGTCTGTTTTGAATGGAATTTTAGTTATATTGGAAACGAAAGAAAAGAAGAATTTAATGGAATAACTATTGCAAAGATAGAAAATGGTAAAATCGTGTGGTTAAAAGAATATCGGATGACAGCCGTTCCTTATGAATGGCACCCTAAATCTGAGAGGATCTCTTCATGAAAATTCTGATTGCTGGAGCATCGGGTGCTATCGGTCAACCACTTGTCGATCTTTTAGTCTCTCATAAGCATGATGTATATGGAATTACTCAATCCAAAGAACGAGCCCAAATAATTGAAGCCAAAGGTGCAAAATCATTGATTTTAGATGTTCTCGAACGTGAATCTGTTTTTGCATCGATTGGAAATATCCAGCCAGATGTTGTAATTGATATGCTAACTCGATTGCCTAAAGAATATACCCCTGAATCCATGCGTAAATCTGCTGAAATGAATGCGAAGCTTCGCCTAGAAGGCGGGTCCAATCTACAAACAGCCGCAGCAATGCATGGAGCAAAACGTTATATAGCACAATCAACAGCTTTCTGGTACGCGCCTGGATCAGGATTAGCTGATGAACATATTCCTTTTGCATTTGAAGCTAGCCCTGGAATTGCTTCAGGGACTCGAGTCTATGCCGAAATAGAAAAACGCGTATTGCAATCTAAAAAAATCGAAGGAGTCGCTTTACGGTTTGGATTTTTTTATGGACCAGGTACTTGGTTCTATCCAGGAGGGGATGTAGCGGAACAAATCTGTAAACAAAAATTCCCCATCATTGGTAAAGGACAAGGAATTTGGAATTTCGTCCATATTGAAGACGCTGCGAAGGCTCTTGCATCTGCACTTGAATGCAAACCAGGAGCGTACAATATTGTTAACAATTATCCATTGGAAATGCGACGTTGGTTACCGGCATTTGCAAATTATCTGGGCGCTTTGCCTCCCCCTAACATAACTGAGGAAGAAGGGCTTAGGATAAGCGGTGCAGATGCTGTGTACTATGCTACAAAATTACGAGGAGCATCAAACGCAAAAGCTAAAAAAGAACTCCACTTTTTCCCAAGACAACTTGAATGGCTGAATAGTTAAAACATGACTCGTAAATTTTTTGGCTTAGATATTCCTATTATTCAAGCTCCAATGGCCGGAGGTATTACAACGCCAGAACTAGTAGCCACTGTTTCTAATACCGGAGCGTTGGGTTCGTTAGGCGCAGGCTACATGGAACCCGCTGAAATTCGTATAGCTATTAGAAAGATCAAGTCACTCACCAGCAAACCATTCAACGTCAATCTGTTCATTCCTGAGCATTCCAATTCTACATACGACAGCTCCCTGATTCACAAACTTTTGCTTCCTTTATGGCACGAACTGTCTGACGTGCCTCTTGATACTATAGCCCTCACTCCTCCATCTTTCGACGATCAGGTACAAGTCATTCTTGAAGAGCAAGTTCCTATTTTCAGTTTCACTTTTGGTATTCCATCCCCTTCCCTTATCAAGCGCTTCAAAATGCAGGACTCTTTGATATTCGGTACAGCAACTACCCCCGAAGAAGCTGAGGCACTTGCAAATATCGCAGTAGATGCTATCGTATGCCAAGGACAAGAAGCTGGCGGACATCGAGGGAATTTTTCTTCGCACGACCCTCTTTACAGCCTATTGACTCTTTTACTTCTAACAGGGAAGAAGGTAAAGATTCCATTAATTGCTGCCGGTGGGATTATGGATGGCTGCTCGGCATTAGCGACTTTTTTGGTAGGTGCCTCTGCTGCACAACTCGGAACAGCCTTTCTTACTACAACTGAAAGCGGTGCCAGCTCCAGCTACAAACAAGCCCTGCTAAAAACACCTCATATGGCAACAGCTCTAACGAAAGCCTTCACAGGGAAAACGGCCCGAGCAATCATTAACCCATTTATACAAAAACTCGAAGGTCATGTAATCCCACCTTATCCTATTCAGCATTTCATTACGCATAGGCTGAGATCTCTTGCTGCACAAAAAAATCGACCCGATCTCATGTCTCTTTGGGCTGGTCAAGGTTATCCGCTTTGCCGCCATATCGGTGCCGCTACACTCGTTCATGAAATTGCCAAAGAAATCGCGAAATACACCTCATGACCATTTTGTTGACCTCAACAAAATGGTCCTTGCTCACTTTGAATTGCACCGAAATGCTTTTTTTTACTCCTGACATAACTACCTGCAAGAGAAATGCTTACGTATAAATATTGCACCGTTACTGGGTAAAAAACACTATTGCGGTGCAATCAGCAACAAAGACATAGAAAATCTTGGCTTTCATGTATTTCTATGTTAATTTCCATGTTAAGTCTTAATAGAGAGGCCGTTTATGTTAGAGCAGCTTCTTTCAAAAAACGAAGGAAAAACACTTGAGTTCAAAGAAAATACCCAATCATTGCAAAAAATTGTCCAAACCGTGATTGCCTTTGCTAATACGGCTGGAGGGGTGCTGCTTCTGGGTATTAAGAATGAAACAAAAGAGGTTGTGGGTCTATCAAATGTTCTGCAAGAAGAAGAAAAGATTGCTAACGCCATTGCAGATTCAGTCACACCTTTGCTTGTCCCCAATCTGCAATTTTGCTCTTGGAGAGGGCGTGATCTTTTAATTGTCACCGTTCCCTACAGCCCAGGTCTTTACCACCTAAAATCCAAAGGAGAAATCGAGGGAACCTTCATACGACTCGGTTCAACGAATCGTTTAGCTGATGCACATATTATCGCCGAGATACGCCGCTTAAAAGAACACACATCCTTTGACCAGCTTCCTGATTGTAAATTTTCTCTTAATGATTTTGACTTTGAGCTAGCGAAACAGCTATTTGCAGCAGTAGGAAATTAGACGTGAAGAAATCCCATAATATTCACCAATGCTGCTTCGTGAAGCGGTCATGAACGCATTGGTTCATGCTGATTACGCAAATCACTGAGGATCGAAGCAGCCAAAAAACACCCTTGTTGATTCCCAGCGAATTAGCACCTTTAGTGAAGGAAGCATTTGAAGTCTTTGCAACAGGCGCTTTTCCTATTGAAGATGTTAGAAAGGCATCGTGGAAAAATGGGCTAAAATTGCAGCGCAGTCAATTCGGGCAGATGCTGAGAAACCCAGTTTACATGGGAAAGATCTATGTTCCAGAAACGGAGAACGAAGAAGCTCGTTTTGTCACTGGAGTCTATGAAGCTATCGTTCCTGAAGATCTATTCTTGAAAGTGCAGAAAATCCTAACCAAACGACTGGAAACAAATACGCATCTTTGCGCTAAGGAAAAGCTTCGAGATGAACTTCCATTAAGAGGGCATTAGAAAGCGTAAAAAATGGAGACATCGTCATTTCTGAAAATGTCTCCGGGGATGTGCCCAGGACAGGACTCGAACCTGCACACCAGTTACGGTACAAGAACCTAAATCTTGTGTGTCTACCAATTTCACCACCTGGGCATAGGTGTTGCGCGAGCCTATTAGTCTACTGTTGGAAGTTCCTTTCGATCAAGTGCCGAAATAGCGGTTTCCGAAGTCGCCGAGGCCGGGGACAATAACTTTCTTGGAATCGAGATGAGGATCGACAGCCGCCGTGTGGATTTTTAAGCGGGGACGGCGCGACTGGACCGATTCTATTCCGGCTTGAGACGAGATAAAGTTCGCAAGAAACGTCATGGCGGGGGAGACGCCTTTTTCAGCGAGCGTTTCAAGCGCTAGATTCGCCGTTCCCCCAGTGGCGAGCATGGGGTCGAGGAGGAAAACGTAGGCGTCTGAGCGTATCTCTGGAAGGTTTTGGTAATATAGATGAGGATGGGCATCTTTTTCGCTTCGCCGTATGCCGAGAAAACCGATGGAGGCATTTTTGAACAGGGCTAAGAAAGCCGGAAGAAAGGCGAGCCCGGCTCTAAGGATCGGAATTAGCACGACTTCTTTGTCGAACGAGGCGCCTGTCGTTTCGCCCATCGGTGTGTGGATTTTTTCTGCTTTGAGAGGCAACTCATCGGCGATTTCTTGAGCGATAAGAGAGGCGAGGCGGTGGGCGGCAAATCGGAAGCCAGCTGTATCCGTTTCACGCCGGCGGAGCAAGGTGAGGAAATGGTCTTTCATCGTGCGATCGGGTTTTTATCTAGCGGCTCATAGACGGGGTGGACATCGAAGCCGAGCTCGCGGATTCCGAAGATCGCTTTAGCGATCGATTCCCATGGAGCGCTCTTGTCGATGTGGAGGAGGATCTCGGTCTTGGCTTTGTTTTTGGCAAGCGCCCCGATCTGGTATTGCCGGGACAGCTCTTCCTGGATCGCTCCGATATTCTCCATCGGATATTCCTGGAATTCGGTCAGCCATTTATAAGATCCGCTTCGGCCGATGCTCAAATGGATCTGCTGCATTTCTTTTTTAGGTCGCAAGGGGCCTTTTTCCTTTTCAGGCTTGAGTTCGGCCAGGCTAATCTCAGAGTCATAGAGGGCTGCTCGAGAGATGGCCAAGGTCGCGAACAGGGAAAGCATGAGAAAGAGAAAATCGATCATCGGGGCAAAGTTGAAATGGTGTCCGGGCCGGATCTCGTCGTGAGGAATCAGTTCCACTTATTAGGGCCTCGGGATAAGCGCGCTGAGAGTGACAGCTTCGTTTTCGACATGGCTGAGGGTTTTGACAAGGCGGAATTTAAGGGTCGTGGAAAAGATCATCGAAAGGATGGCGACGATCAGTCCGGCGACCGTCGTCCCTACGGCGATGCCGAGACCGTCAAAAAGAGCGTTGATGCTCTCAACCGAGCGGTTGACATCGTAAAAGGCGTAAAACATCCCGATCACAGTTCCTAAAAGCCCTAGCATCGGAGCGACGATGGCGATGTCGTTGAGGAGAGCAAGGCGCTGCCAAAAGGGAGTGGAGGCTCGCTTGCCTTCGGCTTTCATGGCGTCGATCATGACCGAGGGCCCTAGCTCCCGAGTGATCAGTCCTGCTTTGACGATAGAGGAAAGAAGATTTGGCTGTTTGGAGCACGCTTCTTTGGCCAGAGTCCACTCTCGAGCTTCCAAAAGACCGCGCAAAGTGGCTAGGTAAGGTTCGGGCATGATGTCTTTGGTCCGGAAAGTAGCTAAGGTATAGAGCCAAATGACCATCGAGCCGATCGACATGAGTCCCAAAACGCTATAAATAAAAGGAGATGAAGTAAAAATTTTCTTAATATCGATCAACTGAGGAGGGGAAAGGGGCAAGGCATCCGGCCAGATAGCAAAAGGGAGTATAAGAAAAACCAGAGTGAAATATCTCATCGTGGAACCTCCAAAATGACTCTACCAACTCGCCAAACATTGGCGCAAGCGTTATAATATTCCGCATGCAACAGAATCCGATTCCTTCCGTGAAAAAAGCTAGCGATTTAAGAATCCCTTTTATTTGGAAAGAGAGGCGTCCCGTATTATTGGAACGCTTTCTTTATGTCCCGAATCATTACGATCGGCATGATGCATGGACCGCGGTTCCTTGGACCGATCCCTCTATTTTCGGCAATGACCAGCCGGTCGTCCTCGAATGTTGCAGCGGCAATGGCCAGTGGATCTGCGAAAGAGCCAAGAATTACCCGCTGATCAATTGGGTGGCAGTAGATATCCGTTTCGACCGCTCCAGGAAGACTTGGTTGCGGATGCACCGGGAAAATCTGTCGAATTTATACATTATGTGCGGTGATGCGAACGATCTGATCCGTTTCTATATCCCGAAGCGGAGCCTTACCGAGATCTTTGTCAATTTTCCTGACCCATGGCCGAAATTGCGCCATGCGAAGCATCGGCTGATCCAGGCTCGTTTCTTAACGCAAATGGCGGAAGTTTCGCTTCCCGGCGCTCTCGCGACTTTCGTGACAGACGATGAGACCTACGCCGGCCAGGTCCTGCGCGAACTGGACGCTTGCTCCATTTGGCGCCCCCGCCTGCCGCCGCCTTACTATGCGCTCGATTGGCCCGACTATGGAACTTCTTATTTCGCCGATCTTTGGAAGAAAAAGGGCCGAAAGATCCATTTTATCCCCTATAGCTTATGACTAAAATGCTAACACCCTCTAAAATTTTGCCTGGCCGTTCGACCGATGATCTCGATTGGAAGCCGATATTGGATTCGATCGACCCCTTGGAAAAAATCGAATGGGAGTTCGACCTGGGGCTGAACGACCCCTATTTTCCCATCGATGACGAGCTCCATTTTTCCTCTTTGAGGCTGGCGCTTTCCCGTTTTACGAAAGAACTCTGGCCTCTATATGCCGATAGGACCTCGAGTGCCATCCTCTATCGGGGATCGGCCGATTTCGCCTCTTTTTTCCTGTGGAGCGGCGGCCAAGAGGAAAATTGGCGTGCTTGGAAAGAGATGCGCCCGGCAGCTCCCGAGCCCCACTTGCGCCGCTTATTTTGCGCCGATGCCTTCGCCCATTATTTCCAGATGCTCGCCCATGCCTTGCCGGACGAGTTGCCGCTCTCCCTCTATCTCGATACCAGGGGATGCGGGTCGGCAGCCGAAAAAAGACAGCTTCGCTCTAGAGAGCGGTTTGAACATTTTCATGTTGTGACGGAGGAGTCGGCGGCAAGCTTGGCGGTCTGTATGCCGGAAGAGGCTCTTTGCAGCGGCGATGCGCTTGCCAAACTCGACCGGTTATTTGCCCTCCTGAAAGAACCTTATCGGGTGATCGAAGAGGCATTTTTGACCGAATCGTGGGAAGGCGTGGACCGGCTGTATGTTGTGTCGGAAGCGACATCGGCTCAAGGAAAACGGAAACTCATGGGATTTTGCGCTGCAGGAGGATTGGTGATCGTGGAAGGGGAGCCTTTAGGATTGCCGAATGAGATTTCAGGAGAAGAATTTCGGGGCAGAGGGATTTGAACCCCCGGCCTACTGGTCCCAAACCAGTCGCGCTAGCCAAACTGCGCTATACCCCGTTGAATAAAGACTGATAGATTACCGATTCGATCAATTTTAGCCAAGGGCTTGCCAAGGGAAAAATTTTTTGTCATGGTAGAAAAAAGGAAGGATGGTAGAGCGATGTTTACAAATACGGCTGCTTTCAAAAGACTCGAAGCTCAGAAACCGATCGATCTCTCAGTAGAATTGACGGCCGAAAGGATCGAGAGCATGGTGCTGAAGGGAGTCGGGTTCGACTTATACTACGCTACCGAGCGGGTATCATCCGATATTCTAGACGATCTCTATGCATTGGCTGATGAGTCGCATGCTCTTGAGAAAATGCGACGGATGCAGGCGGGCGAGGTACTCAACCGGATCGAAGGGTGCGAAAGCGAAAATCGCGCTGTTCTTCACACTGCTATGCGCGACCAATTTTCCGACCGCCAAACGGCAGCGCCCGCAGTGGAGGCGGCAGAAAAAGCAGCGTTGGAACTCAAGAAACTCGAACGTTTTTTAGAAAAGCATGAGGGAAAATTCACCGACCTGATCCAAATCGGCATCGGGGGTTCTGATCTGGGACCCAGGGCTCTTTGCATAGCCTTGCAAGCGTTTTGGCGTCCGGGATGCCGCGTCCATTTCATCTCGAATGTCGATCCCGACGATGCGAGCAGCGTCTTGAATGCGGTCGATTTGAAGAAGACCCTCGTCGTAGTTGTCTCGAAATCAGGAACGACCCTCGAAACGCTGACTAATGAAGAGTTTGTCCGAGTTCGGATCAAAAAGATGGGGCTTGATCCGAAAGAGCATTTTGTCGCCGTGACCGGAGAAAAAAGTCCGATGGACGATCCGTCTCGTTATCTTGCATCGTTTTACATCTGGGATTTTGTTGGAGGGCGCTATTCGGCCACCTCAATGGTAGGCGCTATCTCTCTCGGCTTTTGCCTTGGATTCCATGGGTTCAAGGAGATCCTGCGGGGCGCTCATGCGATGGATTTGCATGCTTTGACTGCATCGGCCCGAGTCAACCTACCGCTTCTTTCAGCTCTTCTCGGTATCTGGAATCGCAATTTCCTCCGCCTTCGCACCGTCGCAGTGATCCCTTATTCCCAAGCGCTCCTCCGGTTTCCGGCTCACTTGCAGCAGCTTGATATGGAATCGAATGGAAAGCATATCGATAAATCGGGGCGCCTCTGTCAATTTTCGACCGGCCCTGTCATCTGGGGCGAGCCGGGGACGAACGGCCAGCACTCGTTTTACCAGCTCATCCATCAAGGGACTGACGTTGTGCCGGTCGAATTCATGGGATTCAAAAAAAGCCAGCATCCTTACGACTATGAAATCCAGAATACGACCTCGCAAGAAAAGCTTCTCTCTAATCTTTTTGCCCAGTCGATCGCGCTGGCAGTCGGACAAAAAAACGACAATCCGAATAAGCAGTTTATCGGGAACCGACCAAGCCGGATCCTCATGGCTGAAAGGCTCGATCCGTTTACTCTGGGAGCCCTACTCGCATACTACGAGCACAAGGTGGCGTTTCAGGGATTTATCTGGAATATCAACTCTTTCGATCAGGAAGGGGTTCAGCTCGGAAAAATGCTGGCTACCAAGATCCTTTTCCACTTCAGCGCGAAACGGACAAAAGGAAAGGCCGAACCGTTTCCCCTTGCTGAAGCTTATCTAAAAATGTTGGATCTGTAAAAAATGGCTCTATTGAACAATGCCAACAGAGATCGTCATCAATCAGATAGAGAATATTCAAGGGACAGACTGGTTTGAGTTTTTGCGGCATCCCTTCTCCGGTTTCCCAACGATCTCGGCTGATAGATGGCCTTGATCTTTTTCGTATAGCCAAGTAGAATGGGTTTTATAAATGGATCGGGAGTTCCCGATCGGCGTCCTGCCTCGGCGTAAGCCGGGGCTTTTCGCTTTCTAAGGGTTGGCACTTCAGGCCAACTTCTTCGTATGCTGGATAACCTAGTAATTTTTCCCTTACAATATCAAAGGCTTTGTTCGGCTGATCTTTTTTTACTATATGCCTCGCAATAGGATGAGCTACCAAGTCTGCAATTTGAAGGCCGCTGCTATTGGTTTGCTTATTAGCAAATCGGAGAGCCAATGGATAGCGTTCAGGTAGCATGCGGGCTGTGGTTTGATCAAATGCTAATCCAAGATCCCGATCTTCTGGTTTGCCGCGACTTTCAACAATGATGTGAGTTATCTGTTGAAGTTGCTGCTTCATTTCCAAAAAGTCTAGAGTCTGCTCTATGCATGAGCCCAAAGCCAATAAGTAGGGGTTGCTTGAATTTGGATTGTCATGAAGATACCGTTTGTCAATCGCAGTTGCTGCTATAGAAAATGGAATGGTTCTAATCAGTTCGTTAAGAGAGTGTAGAAAGACCCTCCGTATTTCTTCATCGAAAAGAAAAACGAATTCTCCTGCTGATTTCCGAATTTCGTGATTATGGAGCACTACAAGATCGTGCCCCCAGAAATCGATTTTGAGCTTTGCAACAGCTTGTTTGACGATCGAAATATAATCAGTTTTTCTAAAAATACAAAAAACGAGCACAAAGACAGGATTTTCAGGATTGATCGAAGCTATGCCGTGATCACCACTTTCGTCTGCAAAAATAATGTAATCGCTAAAGTCGTTTCGCATTTTTGGCTACTCTCGAAAATCTTATACGAAAGCTCAGGAACTCTCAAGATTTCTATTCTCTGGCAGTCGGACAAAAAAACGACAATCCGATAGCAAAAACCCATCAAATAGCTCTAAGAAGTATTGATGCCGGACATTTGGTGGGTCCAAAAATTCGAGAAATTGCCCGAACAACAGGGAAAAGTCCAAAGTTATTAATGGTCAATGCTCATGGAAACTCCAATGAGGTAGCGTTCGGAAAAAAGCATTGGGTTCATCGCCTATTTTTCAAAAATAGACATGTCTATCATGAATCAGATGTTAAAGCCCAGGATTTTGCTGATCTAGCCCCAGATGCGCAAATACACCTCCCATGTTGCAAAACTGGAAAAGGTCTTGGCGGACTCGAGAAGTCGGACAAAGAGGCTGTGAAATGGTTACGTCTTGCGGCTAATCAAGGAGAGCCGATGGCTCAGTTCAGTCTGGCGATATTATATTCCAAAGGGAGTGGAGGCCTGTTTGCGGTGCCCTCAAGGTAATGGGATTGCAGGGAGAACAGGCCTTTGCAAAGTATCACCGCGTTCTCAACCGTGATCAATGGGATGCGTTGGAAGGGGCCAAGATATTGCTTTTGCAAATCATCACAGCATTGGGAATTACAGAACTTGTCGTTGCGCTCGATGATCATGTGGAACGTCGAAGCGGAGAAAAAATCAAGAATAAGGGGTGCTATAGGGACGCCGTCCGATCCAGTCGCGGGTTTGTTGTCAGGTGCTTCGGACTGAAGTGGGTCGCTATGATGGTTGTAATCAAAGCTGAAACTCAACATCTGGATGATCTAGAATAGACTCGTTCTAGCCTATTAATTTGCCCTATCCGTTCTGATGGCTGCCAACCCCCCATTACCGAGGTGATGGTGATCGATTGTAGGGCAAATCTGGCGATTTTCTTAAAGTGCGATTTTCAAATCTTCTGTTGTTGCATCAACTGCGAGTGTGTGGATTTTACCAGTTGGCTTCTCGGATAACTTTTCTAGGCTTAATTCCCTGAAAAGTGCCCTGAATTCCCCGTCCTTGACCCGAAGATGATCTAGAACGTACAAGCGAATATATAACTCAAGTGTCGGGCTAATATTTCTTCTTCCGTTTTCCCATTGAGAAACAGCAGTATGCGTCATGTCAAATAGACTTCCGAATTCAACGGTTGTCATCAATAAATACTTCCTAATGAATCTAAGCTCATCTTTAGTAAGGGGGGATGTTTTGCTAATCAAAAATTTGAGAACGAAAAGTTGGAATTTATTCATATCAAGGTCCACTACCCATTCACCAGCCATTTTCTTCATTGAGACATCAATGAGTTTTATTGGGAAACCAAGTCCTTTGAAAATAAATGTTTTTGTTTTTTTATTTTCCATTTCTCCTCCTAACCTTAACTAATCGAATTACTGTTATGACAATCATATGTCCGTCAAAAGAAACGACAGTCCTTAATTCGACTCCTTCAAGAGTTTTGCCCCTAATCGCATACTTCCATGCTTGCTTTTTGGTGTCGAATTGAGTCATTTTTTCTTCATGGACTCCATTTAGCAACACAAACATCAAATCTGACAACTCCAGCGAACGTTGGCCCAGTCTCTCCATTACATGGTCGCTTAGCCTATAAAGGCTCCCCCCTACTCGATGCAACTACCTCTAATCTCTAAGCTTTTAAACCGCAGCGGCGGTCCACATCATCATTCACCGTCACCACAATATAAGTGAGATATGCAGCGAGCGGCAGAAGAGAAAGACTGGCGTTGGCAAATGCCCTCATAGAGGCAAATGCAACGCCGCTGATCACACTTTGCAACGCTTTTGCCGCGATCGGCATTGCTACCGATCCCGCAAAAGCCGGCATCGCAAATTTATAGGCGCAATTTGTCTCTACTGTGAGGCGGTAGAAGAGCGATCCTGCAAAACAGATGGCCAGATTCACCGGGATTGAAAACATCAGGCAAGCTGTAACCGCAGCCATCGAAATAGCGCGGAAAAGATGGTTGGCGACCAACGCAGCCTTGTACACCATCGGATGCTGCGCGAGATAGTCGCTGACCTGCCGTGTGGGCGTCTCGAGAATATTGAACTGTTCGCAAATATTGGATAGCGTAAGAGTAGCATTCATCTGATTCCCGATTTTCAGAAATTAAATCTTTTGCCGGAAGATCTTATGTTCTGATCCCATTTGAAGCAAGCAAGTAATTTCTAACACTCGGCGTTGCCGTTGCGTATGTGAATGCAGCATCTTGCTCCGGGATGCAGAGGAAGAGAGGGGGTCGTGATGAAGACCTGTCCTAATTTATCGAGGCTATTTTGAAAATGAGTCTGCCTGGCGCTGTCTAGAGCAAGACCTAGATCGTCGATCGCCATGAGAGGGGTGCACGAGAGGCGGGCGGCCAAGCAGTCCCATTCGGCGAGGCGAAGGGAAGCGATGGCGGTCTTTTTTTGCCCTTCGCTGGCGAAAGTCTTGGCCGCTTTGCTTCCGATCCAAAAAGAGAGGTCGTCTCGATGCGGGCCGACTGTTGTCAAGCCCAATTCTTTGTCTCTTCTTCGGTTTTTTTCGAGCTGTTGGAGATAATGATCCGGGTATGAAGGATGGTAGCGGAGTGTGTGGAGTTCCGTTTCAGAGAGGCTACGGCCATGATCCAAAAGAGGAGACTGGAGTTCTTCGACCAAACACTTTCTCATTTTGTAGAGATATGCGGCGGAATGGGCCATTTCAGCTTCCCAGCATTCGATCGGCTCAGTAAGGCTTGCGCGAAGGAGGCAGTTGCGCTGTTTCATGGCGCGCCAAAAACGGGAGAAGTGATGGACATAGAGAGGATCGCTTTGGGCGAGATGGAGATTGAGGAATCGCCGCCTTTCGGTAGGAGAGCCGCCGATCAATTCGGAATCGCCTGGCGTATGGAGAACGAGAGGGAGGGTTCCCAATAGAGGATAAAACGAGCTATGGGTACTTGCATTGATCTGGAGCCGCTTATTCTGACCGTCGAACGAGATTTTCACCGATTGGGAGATGGTGTTTTGGTCAATGATGGCTTCAATGTAAAAGAATGATTCGCTCTCACGGATCAGTTCGGCAAGATGCTGGCTGCGGAAGGAGCGGCCCATGGCAAGGAGAGAAATCGCTTCGAGAAGATTCGTCTTGCCTTGCGCGTTGTCTCCCCAAATGATGTTGAGGCCCGGAGAGAACCGAATTTCCGTCTCTTTGAAATTGCGGAAATTGCGCAGATAGAGCTGTTTAAGAACCGGTCCTAAGACCGGGGTTCGTGTTTTAAGTTGTAGCATTCGCTGCTGCGGCTTCTCGCGGAGCTGGGCTATCGTTGAGGCGCATCGGCATGATGACGAAAAGGGCGTTGGTGGAATCGGTGACAATGCCGGGATTATGGGCGTCATTCAGTCCGAACGAGATCGTTTCGTCCTTGCTGTGGCGAAGGATATCGAGAAAGAAGAAGGGATTGAAGGCGATGTCGATTTTTGGACCGGAGTAATCGACCGGCATGCTCACGCGGCCTTCGCCGATCTCATGGCTCACGGCCATCAAGTGGAGCTGGCCTGTTTCGAAAGCGAATCGGACCGAGTTGCTCGTATCGGAAGTGAAAAGGGAGACTTGGCGGAGGAGCGCCATTAGTTCCTCTCTGTGCATAGAAAATCGGTGCGCTACTTTTTCGGGGATGACGCGGTCCACGTCGGGGTATTGCCCGGCGAGGAGTTTTGAGATGATGGTAAGAGGACCGGCTTCAAGGGCTACTTTATCGTAGGCTAGAGTCAGAGCGACCGGCGCATCCGATTCGTCCAACGTCTTGATGATCTCTTCAACCGCTTTGAGCGGGATGACGTAGGAACCTTGCAAAGAAGGGTCGATGGCGACGGATGTGGAAATTTTGGAGAGCCTCTTGCCATCGGTTCCGATAAACGTGGCTTTTTGCTGGGCGATCTGGAGTTGGACGCCATTGAGGGTAAAACGGCTGTCTTCGCGCGCTGCTGCAAATAGGGTTTTAGAAAACATCTCTTTCAATACAGCTTTGCTAAAAGCGATTTCAGGAGCGCCGGCAAGGTCGGGAAGCTGAGGGAACTCGCTTTTGTTCATCCCGTTGATCTTGAAAACAGAAGTACCGGTTGTGATTTCAGCCGCTTCATTCGTTTGCGCACTGATTTTGATCTGTGGAGCGGTCAGTTCGCGGATGAGCTGGAAGAATCTTCGTGCAGGAAGGGCGATCGAACCTTCTTCGATGACTTTCGCATCGACATAGTAGCGCATGCTCACGGTCAAGTCGGTCGCGCTGACAACGAGTTGGTCATCGATCGCTTCGAGCAGGACGTTGGCGAGGATGGGGATAGCGGGCTTGCTCGGCACGACATTCTGAATTTTGGCGATGACATTGACGAGATCGACTTTTGCAATAACCGCTTTCATGGTTCCCTCACATATCCGATAAAAATAGAATATCCCGAGACCCTATGTCAAGCTCCGAAGCTGTTTTAAAACTGGATTCTGTCGACTTTCAGATTTTTTCTCAGTCTTCGCCGCCGCGCTGCATCGCCCGTTTCGACTCCCGTTCTTTGAGCGCCGCCCGCTTGTCGTAAGCTTTTTTTCCTTTGGCGATGGCGACGCGCACCTTCGCTATTCCTTTTTTATTCAGGAAGATGGCGAGAGGGATGAGGGTAAGCCCTTTTTCCGCGACTTGCTTGCGGAGTTTTTCGATTTCGTTTTTGTGCATCAGGAGCTTGCGAGGGCGTCTTTCTTCGTGGTTGTGGATATTGCCGTAATTATAAGGCGCGATGCTCGCGTTGAGAAGCCAAAGGGCATTTCCCCTGACATCAACATAGGCGTCTTGAAGCGAGCCGCCGTGATTGCGCAGCGACTTGATCTCGGTGCCCAGGAGGATGATGCCAGCTTCATAGGTATCGAGGATCTCGTAATCGTGGAAAGCTCTCCGGTTGGAGACGAGCTCGTTCGACGGTTTAGACATTGCTGCTTTTCCTTTTCGTAAGCCCAATCAAAAACAGGATCGCCAGCACGCCCCAAAAAATCAGTTCGTAATAGGGAAAAGTCAAGGACAAAGACTGGAAGCCAAGTTTCAAGCCGATCCACCCGATCATCCCGTATGCCGAAGTTTCAAGTCGCGGGAAGCGATGAATCAAAGTACTGAAGAAACGGGCTGCGTACCGGATCGCGAAAACGCCGATCATCCCGCCTATATAGACGATCCAAAGCTTAGGATGGAACCTCTGATGGTTTGTTGAAGGGCCGATAAAAGCGACGCCAGCGATGACCGAATCGATGGCGAATGCCAGATCGAACAGTTCGATCATCAGAACCGTTTTCCAAAAATTTGTCTTAGTGTGAGGGAGCAGGGGATCTCTATTCCTGGTTTTGATGAAATGATGAACGGAAAGATAGAGGAGATAGAGGCCTCCTGCAAGCTGGATCCAAACATGTTTGAGGAGAAATGCGACGCTCAGGATTCCCGCCAACCGGAATATCCAGGCAGACAGGAATCCGATATAAAGGGCGCGGTTGCGAAGGCGCTGTGGGAGCCGGCTCGAGATGAGTCCTAGGACGATCGCATTGTCGGCGGACAGCAGGATTTCCAAAAATGCTAAGATCGCAACCCTTGGGATATCTGAAAAAGAAAACGCCTGTCCGAGCATAAGAACCCCAAAATCGACCGAAACCGACTGTTACAGCCCTCTTATTCTTCGAAGTAGAACCGACCGAATGGGGTAACCGCAAAGCAGTCCTGCCCTCGATAGACGCCTGTGACGACCATCCCGGTTTCGAAAAGCCATTCGAAGATCGTGGCTTTCACGAGACTTTTTTCATGATCGCTATATACGGGGAGGGAATATTTCCAATGTTTGCCTGTCCGCTTTAACATCAGGACCGAATGTTCGCTCAAAGCGATCGAAATTCCTTTGAAGAAGTCATCGAAAAGGACCCAATCCCCGTGGAGGATCCTCTTGAGCGATCTTTCGGATTCCCGAATGTTCCTCTCTGTAGCGATTTGCGGCGAGAGCGCGCAATTCAAGATCCGGTTTTTATTATGCCGATAAAGATGGAGGGCTTTATTTTCCTGATTCATGCCGAGCCAGGCGCGAGCGCCGTCCAAAGGCCCCAGTTTCTGTCCATTCGTGGAGGCAAGTTCTATGAGAAGGAGCTTTTGAATCACCGCCGCGAGATAGTGAGCGGCGAAGTCCAGCGCTTTTTCGGAACCGGTGTCTAGGCAGCAATGGGAGGCAAGATCCAAAGTGATTTTACGAGGCAGAGGGGTTCCCGGTTCCCAAGAATGGAGGGGGAGCGGCTTTTTTAAAGAAAGGGAAAGAAGCGCGCTCATGTCTTCTACGAAAGCGAAATCGCTGTCCCGAGTTCGTTCGATGCCGTCGTCTAATTTGTACCGGGGAGATTCGGTGGATTTCAAGAAGCGGAGATACTGGTGCCATTCATAATAGGGGGTGATGATTTCGATCCAATGGTCGTCTTCTTTTTCATATGAGACGCAGCCGATAAAGTTGAATTCCAGCAGAAGCATCATTTCTTCGAAATTGCTGCGCGACAAGTTGTATTTTCCAATTACGTCGCTTGAATAAAGCTTGAAATCAGGAGCCATGAAAAGATCGGAGATGATTCCATGGATCGTGGAATCCCCAAAATGGAGGTCGAGAAGGTAGCGTTGGAAAATTTGGGGGGTAAGAAGGTATTTTTCTACGATCGATTCGAAAATGTTATTGGAGGTGCGCGGAATTGAATACCATGCGGGCAGATGATGGATCGGAACTTTGCGCAAAAGGCCGGCAAGAAACTCCATGTCCGGTTTGAAGTCGGGATCGAAACGGATGATTTGGAACTCGAAATATTTTCGAAGCTCCTTATCGACAACGATGAAATCGTCCTGTATGGAGAGAAGCCCGGTTTGGGAAAGTTTTTTTAAAATTTGGTGTAGATCCTCTTCTGAGCAGCCCATGCTGCGGATCAATTTTTTCAACGGGATCTTAAGAGGATTGAAGAGGATTTCTTCCAAGACTTCGAGATCGAAGGAGGAGCAGTCGGCCATCAGCATTCTGTTGTCGATATCTTGCCGGCAATTGTAATCGGCAAGGACGACCTTGTTTTTACGAACAGAGGTTAATTCCAACATTCGGAGACTCAATTCTTTGGGTTATGCCTGGCTATGCTATGGCGTACACTATATAGGACGGGTGGGATTGGAGGCAAGGCGTAGTCTGTTAACGATCTCTAGAACCTGTTAAAGACGGGTTCTAAGCTTCTCGAAATAGTCGCAACGCTTTTTCATCTCCCGTTCAAACCCCCGTTCTACCGGAGTATAAAAGGAGCGGCGCCCCAACTCTTCGGGGAAGTAATCCTGGCCAGAAAATCCATCGGGGGTGTCCGGATCATAGATATACCCTTTTCCATACCCCATTTCTTTCATCAGGGAGGTCGGCGCATTTAAAATATGCTTAGGAGGGGAGAGATGCCCCGTTTCAGAGGCGGTTTCTCGGGCTTTGCCGTAAGCGGTATAAGAGGCATTGCTTTTGGGGCTCAAAGCAAGATAAAGGACAGCTTGGGCAAGAGCAAGCTCTCCTTCAGGCGATCCTAAGCGGCGGTAAGCATCGTACGCGGCCAAGGTCAGGCCGAGCGCTGAGGGCTCGGCAAGGCCCACGTCTTCGGATGCCATGCGAATGAGACGCCGGGCGATGAAGAGAGGATCTTCGCCTCCTTCCAAGATCCTCGCAAACCAATAGAGGGCGGCGTCGGGATCAGACCCTCTGACCGATTTGTGAAGAGCTGAAATCAAATTGTAATGCCCCTCTTGGTCTTTGTCATAGAGAGCCGGTTTTTTTTGGATAAGGGACGAAAGAGAATCGATGTCGAGCTGACCTTGCTGTGGAAGGCGGTCGATCGTCTCAATCAGATTCAATAAATGCCGGCCATCGCCTTGTGACTGTGCGATCAGATAGGCGCGGGCTTGAGGATCCAAATGAAGAGGGCGGATTGACTCTTCGTAACGACTCAAAATCCGCTCAAGGGAATCTGGCATTAAATGATTAAGAGTTAAAATTCTAAGACGAGAAAGAAGCGCGTTATTCAGAGCGAAAGAAGGATTCTCGGTCGTAGCGCCGATGAGTACAAGGCTGCCATCTTCGAGAAAGGGAAGGAAGATATCCTGTTGAGCTCGGTTGAAGCGATGGATCTCGTCGACGAATACGAGCGTTTGTCGAGAAAAGAGCGGCGTTTCCTGCCCTTCTTTTAAGATTTTTTTCAACTCCGCGGTGCTGTTGAATACTGCGCTCAAAATGACGAACGGCAGCCCGAATCCGGCAGCGTAAAGCCGTGCGATCGTCGTCTTCCCGCACCCGGGAGGTCCGAAGAGGAGAAGCGAAAGGGGGCGGCCGCTTTGAATGATGCGGGAGATATAGCCGTTCGCGCCGACTAAGTGATCTTGGCCAGCGATGTCTTGCAATCGGGACGGTCGGAGGCGTTCGCTTAACGGGACATAAGAGAGTATCATTGAATCAAGACTAGGTCGAGGTTTGGATTATTTTGCCCGCTTCTCGATTCAAATGCAAACGATACATCGACGGAAGCTGACTTTGTAGACACTGAGATTAGGAAAAAAATCCCAAAACACTTCTGAAATTAACATGTCGAAATAAATTTCTTAATCTATTGATTTTGAATGTTTTTTGTTTTGCATGATATTGGAAGTGTTTGGTTGTTAATGTATTGCATAATCAAAAATCTTCATTCGAAAATTCACTCATTTTTTTCCATATTTTCAAAAAAAATCAAAAATTTTTAACTAACAAAAATCGCCCTCACACATACTTCTGGGGCAGATTTTAATTTATTCTGAATTTGCTGGTCAAAACAAAGTCATTATTAGTGATTTGAAATTATTTACTAAAAAGTGTATACTTAAATTTGTAAGGCAATTAAGGAGCGCGGGATCGCCCGCTTGAGAACAAGAACCCCAGAGATGGGAAAGCTTGATCGAAATGAAGCTCTGTTGCACTTGCACCTAAAGGAGGAAAACAATGGTAAAACGCAGAAAAAAAGCTCGCAAAGCTAAAGGTAAGCGCAAAGCTCACCGCAAAGGGCACAGAAAACATGCTCGCAAATCAGCGAAAAGACGCACGACGAAGAGAAGGAAAACTCGTCGGCGCAAATCGTCCGCTGCAGCTTCTGTTATGTCTGTCGAGCAGTAAGAGCTTAACGCTAAAGTTTGGATCGAGCACGGCCTCAAGGCCTGCTCGATTTTTTTTAAGAAATTCTTCCTTCGAAAACAAATTCCGAAATTTTCTTTCTCGTTGAAGGCGTTTCCTTTAGTTGCAGGTCTTGGGGAAGGCTCGATTTTGGGGCTTTTTTTCCGATCGCGAACATAGCATGAACTTCATGATCGTTAGGGATCAGGAGCTTTGCTTTGGCATAATCGAATCCCTCCATACCATGGACGACCAGGCCGCGGCTCGTCCCTTCCAGACAAAGGTTTTCCCAAGCAGCTCCTGTATCGAAACCATGGGTATGGGACGGTTTATTGTTCCTCTCGAATGTCGTCCTTGAAAAGAAAAGTCCCAAAACGGCTGCCTTGGTACACCATGCTTTATTGGCATCTACTAAGAGATCGTAGAGTCTGTCCCAATCAGCAGTTTCCCGTTTTACATAAAGGATGCGCCACGGCTGGGCATTGTAGGAAGAAGGAGCCCATCGCGCCGCCTCGAAGAGAGGAAACAATTCCGTATTGGATAGAGGCTCTCCTGACATCGCTCTGGAAGACCATCGGTTCAATATCAAAGGATGAATCGGGTAATCGGGCTTTCGGTGTTGTTGGATTTCAGAAGAGAGGTGATTTTGCATGCGCTCCCCTAGTTAGTTTCCTTGCCATTATTTTATTTTTTAGTTTAAATCGCAAGTCATATAGAGGCAATTGCAAAACTCCCGGCGCCAGAAAAATCGATGATTTTCAGCCAGTTTGCCTGGGCCGTAGGCCCTTTACCTTGTGGCCGAGCACAACTTTGAGCAAAGTAGGGCTCGGACACAAGGAGGCAAAATGGCTTAAAAGGGCGATTTTGTTGGTCCCGCGAGTTTTGCAATTGGCTCATATAGTGCAAGTAGGCTTGCCAAATCAAATGGTGTGAGCGAGAATGAAAAAGAAGGGTCAGGATATCAAGGTTTTGTCTCCTACTTATCGTTTGGAGGAGTGCGAACGATTCTTGAAGAACCTCGAGAATGAGAACGAAATGATCGATGATCACGGGCGCGCGATCATAGGAAGAAGGGATCGCCAACCAAACTATGAATCGGAAACCGATCGAGCTTGAGAGGACAGATCGGCTTTTATCCTCATCCTTGAAGCGGTCAAAAGAGCTATAGGATCATTGCGGCAAGGAACTTGCAGCTCAATTTCCAATTTTTCGAGTAGTTTGGGGGGCGTGCATGGATGCAAAGAATATCTCCTTTCATGTTATATACTGAAGTATGGTCATCCAAATCACTAGGCGGGAAGTTCTCAATAATCTCATCCGATTCAAGGACAATCTCTTGGAGAAAGAGTCCGAGACGGTTTCCAAGAAAAGGGTGTATACGGGTCTGCTCAACCGCCATACAGGTGAAATCCGGTTTGCTCAGCAAGTCGCAATGCCGCAAGCAACAATATCCCAGGCCTTTAATATGCAGGGAAAGCCTGCCGATTGGATGGAAATCGATCTTGTCGCGGAGGATACGCAAAAGACGGTTCGTTTTCATCTTACGGGTCCGAAAGGGTCCTCCTTGAAACCGACCGAAATTGATCCATTGGCCGTTCGTATTCTTTTCGAAACTTTGGAAGTTTTGAACAAGCTCGCTTCTCACTATCTCGCAATCTCAGAAACGCTTCCCGAAAAAGCGGTTCTCCAACATCTATCCGATCTGCACATTGCTCCGGCTCACGAGTCGATAGAATCCATGCGGGGTTGGTCGGGACGATTAGGCCGGATTGCGGCGGAAAAAAAACTGCATGGATCTCCCGTCGGAACCTATTTGCTTCGCCATGGGGACGACTACACGGAACCGGTAGCAAATGCGTTTTCTCAGGCCAATAAAATGTCGGTAAAAATCTATGTTGTGACTTTTGTAGAAGAGAATTCCAAAATATCCGAGCGTCTTTTGATCCAGACTCAATGGGGATGGACAATCGCCCGCGACGAATCGGATCTCTCAAGCCCCCTTTATGAGTATCATCCCACTCTCTCCGCTCTTCTTAGCTCGATGGGCGATCAATGCAAAACTCCAATTTGAGGATCCATTGCAAAATTCTGCGCTATATAAAAATCCTCTTTTGCGGACAGTTGCGATCCCGCCTTACCGCCTGCCCTCTTGGGCAGGCCGCCGTCGGAAGGATCCGTTACAGGCTCCAACATCATCCTTATTTCATTGGCGTGGAGTTTTGCGACTGCCGAATATTTTCAAAATGCGACTTTTTTTTCTTATTTCAGCTGTTTTTTTCATTCATTCGCTATTTGGAGCGCTTCAACCTTACTCTCCACAAAACTATTCCCATTTACTCGGGATGCCCGATTTCAGCGACTCGCTCTTGCAGATGCATTTTAAGCTTTATGAAGGCTATGTGAAAAATGCGAACGATCTTCTCGCGAAGCTGAAAACGATGAGCGATTCCGGTCTTGCAGGAACCTATGAATATGGCGCTCTAAAAAGACGGTTCGGGTGGGAGTTCGACGGAATGCGGCTTCATGAACTTTACTTCGGCAACCTTGGCGGAAGCGGAAATCTCGATCCGAACAGCCCTCTATTTACCGCCATAGCAAGTCAATTCGGCAGCTACGATAACTGGAAGCTGGATTTCATCGCTACGGGTTCGATGCGGGGGATCGGATGGGCCGTACTCTATTTGGATCCTCAGCAAGGAAGGTTGGTGAATACCTGGATCAATGAACATGATGTGGGGCATTTGTCTGGAGGAACCCCGATCTTGATCATGGATGTTTTCGAACACGCCTACATGCCGCAATACGGGTTGGACCGGGCTAAATATATCGATGCGTTCTTCAAGAACATTGACTGGAAGTCGCCTCAAGCCCGATTTTCAAAATCGGCCCGCAGTGGGCCTTAGAGCCAGTTGCAAAACTAGCGTTAGTTTTGCAATTCCCTCCATTTATTTCCATTTGCCGAATCGCGCTAGAAGAAACAGCAGCATCCCGCCGCTCAGGACTGCTAAAATCGCGGGCATTCCCCTTCCAGTAATGGCATAGCGGTAGGCAAATACGGCGGTCAGAAGAAGCGTAGATCCGAGCGCGACGTAAGCTCCAGCTTTCTGTCCTGCAAACAATCCGATCGCGCTTAACACTAGCATGCCTCCTAAGATGAGTCCTGCTAAAAGAGATGGTAAACTGCCTGACTGTTTGAAGCCGATGTAGCCAAGAATTATGATGACGATGCCATAAACCAAAATGAACCAGATCGAAGTTTTGTTCAGCACGAGAAACCTCAAGGATTTGAAATACAAATTGCCATATTGACTCCCATTACATAAAAAATCCAGAAGAAAGGAGGAATCATGGCCTGTCCGCTAAACCGTTCTTTTTTCCAATAGAGAAGGGCGGCGAGAATCGTATTGCAGCAAAGGAAAATAAGAGACACGAGGGCAAGGAGCGATTCGTGAAAAAAGAAAAAGCTAAGCGCCCATCCGGCTTCCAAGAACAGCTGGAAAAGGAAGACGGCCAATTCGATTTTGAGAAAGGCGAGCGAGTAACGGCGCCAAAGGTTCCACATGGCAAAAGCAGCCATGGAGTGATAGAGGGTCCATGCGGAATGGGAAATGGCCGCCGCAAAGGTCCAATGGGCGGAAAAGATCTGGCGCGCCCATGCGGTCTCCGAAGGGATCTGGATAAGCCATCCCGCCAACCATTCGAAAGCCAAACTGACGAGAAGGAAAATAGCGGCCCCCACCGCCTGTTCAGGCCAAGTCCGGTGGCTCGATTTGAACCAGAAAAGAGGATGCGACTTTGAATGGGAGGGTTCAACCGACATACATTTAGGTTTTAACCCAGCGCGGAATTTTTTGAAAGCTTGCAAAAGCTGGGGGAGGCGCCTATCCTCATTCGGTATGAAAACGAGGATCGCTCCACTTTCTGAAATTCCGGCGGCCGCGGAGCTTTTGAAACAGGGGGAGCCGGTTGTGTTCCCGACCGAGACGGTTTATGGCCTAGGCGCGCCTGTTTTTGACGAGGAAGCGATAGGGAAAATTTTTGCTATCAAGCGGCGCCCCCCAGACAACCCTTTGATCGCCCACGTCGGAGCTTTTGAAGATGCGCTAACCTTGTCCTGCAGCCCTCCTCCGACTTTTTGGAAGCTCGCCCATCATTTTTGGCCTGGCCCCCTCGCTTTCGTGCTTCGGAAGAATGCGCGAGTTCCTCCAGCCGTCTCTGCAGGCCATCCGACGATTGCAATCAGAATGCCCTCCCACCCTGCAGCGCTTGAGCTGATCCGGGCTGTGGGACAGCCGCTAGCGGCACCGTCTGCCAATCTCTCAGGGCGGCCCAGCCCTACCCGCGCCTTGGATGCATGGGAAGATCTGCAGGGGAGAGTGGCGTTGATCTTGGATGGAGGGGAATGTCGGATCGGCATCGAATCGACGGTCCTTTCATTGACCGGCTCAGAACCTCTCTTACTGAGGCCAGGTTCCATCAGTAAAGAAGAGATCGAAGAAGCGCTTCAATGCAAAGTTTCGCTCCCCCTTCCCGACAGCCCGGTTCACTCACCGGGGATGAAATACCGCCATTATGCACCGAAGGCGGAAGTGCGGCTCGTCTTATGCCGAGATGAACTGAAAGGGCCTTTCATCCTGTCTCCCGATCCTCGGCCGGGCGAACGGCTTCTTTCTGAAAAAACGCTCTATGCCGAACTGCGGGAAGCCGATCGAATGGGCGCTGCCATTGTCGAAATCGACTGTTCTCCCTCTCTCTTAGCCAACGCAGCCCTGATGAACCGGCTTTCTAAAGCAGCCCAGATTGGTTAAAGGCAATTTCGCCATCTTGTAAATCTTCTGAAAGTCGCTTAGAATGGAGGGCATGGGCGAACATATCATCGATCCCTCAGAGATCATCGTCGATAAAGCGGGCACGGTTAAAGAAGATCTTTTACACGCCAATCCATGGCTTCGCTTGCTTGCCCGATTTTTCGATTACGGTTGGTTTTTTCTTGTTCTTTGGCTAGGGAGGATTTTGTTCCACGGACATCTCCCGCTCGGCAAATTCGAATCTTTCATCCCGTTTGAATTCTTCGTATGGATACCTTTCGAAGCTGTTTTTTTAACTTTTTGGGGAACGACGCCCGGGAAATTTTTCCTGAAGATAAAGCTCCGACAGGGGAGGCGCTTCAAACTCGAATTCCGGACTGCAATCAAGAGAAGTTTTAATGTATGGCTGAGGGGACTCGGAATGATGATCCCTGGGATCAATGGCTTCTGTCTACTTATTGCGTACTATCGTCTGAAGACGTTACAGACGACCACCTGGGACAGAGAAGACCACATTGCGATCTCTCACTCGCCTATAGGAACGTGGCGCATTGCGGTATCGTCTGTATTTGCCGCTGCTTCGCTCTTGTTCTATACCACGCGTGGCTAGAGATCCATTACTGAGAAAAACAATCCAGGTTTTATCAATTCAAAAGTTTAGTGCCGGTGTTCGGAGACTTCCAATGTTGAAATTCATTGCTTAAATTTCACAAACATATTATAATTTGAGTAAAAAAGGTAGATATAATTTATGAATAAAATTAATTTTTCGCCTGTCTCTCAAAATAAAAATGCGCTCCCATCCCAATCCCAACCCACTACTGTTTCTTCCCAATCCAAAGTAAGTTGGGGGAGGGTCGCAAAAGGGATTGCGCTATTGGGAGGTCTCGTCGTTGCGGGATATTCGCTGTATTTACTTAAGGGTCGTTTATCAGCAACGCTGCCTTCCTCTTGTTTTGCGAACGGCAAACCCGAGATCCGATTGAATGGCACGATTTGTTGTTTAGGCGAATCGAACTGCAATGGTCCTGGTGCTGGGACATTCCACGGGATTGATGGAACTTCCTATCCAGGGAATCTTGCGAATGGTGTTTTTACCGGCAGAGCGTTAATCACATTGCCTGGCGGAGAGATCTATGACGGGGATGTAAGGAATGAATTTCGCCACGGCAAGGGTAATTTAACATGGCCTGATGGAACTTCCTATGAAGGGGACTTTTTTAACAATGCTCTCACCGGCACAGGGAGATTCACATATGCGGATAAAGTTTCCTATTATCAAGGACCCTTTCTGGACGGTCGCTTCTCCGGAAAAAAGGGGCTGCTCGTACAGAAAGATCAATATGGCTTTTATAGTTTTAAGGGAGAGTTTCTGGACAGCCATCCCTCTGGCCAAGTGACTTACAAAGATGATGAACACACCTACATAGGGGCTTATCTGCAAGGTCTGCGGCACGGCAAGGGGAGAGTGACATTCCCTGATGGCACTACCTGTACTGAAGAATGGGCCAACCATACTCTCATCTCTCAGGTGTGTCCTGGGTAGCCAGTTTAAATCTGTATTTTACGATGTTATACGGCAGATAAATGGTATAATTTCTCAACCGCGCGCAGTATAGCGCTCGCCATGGGCCGCCCTTTTCAAGTTGTTTTGTCCAAGTAAGAAAACAAATTGTACAATGAATTCCTCTCTCTGATAGAGAGAAGTGATGGCTGCTTGCTGCGCGACTGTTTCCGGGACGCAAGAATATTTCCGAAAAGTGCCCATCTCTTTGTCCAAACAAAAAAATATCGATGGGCTTGCCGTATCTGCTCTTGGTGCGGGAACCTACCTGGGCCCCTCGGATGATGCCACGGACGAACAGTATTGGAAGATCCTCGTTGAAGCTGGCCTTGGCGGAGTCAATATCTTTGATACCGCCGTCAATTATCGGGGCCAAAGAAGCGAACGAATCTTAGGGAAGGCTTTGAAGACGCTCGATGGCAGGGGATTTCCGAGGAGCTCGTTCGTTGTTGGCACCAAAGGAGGGTTTTTTCCTTGCGAGGGATCTCCTGAAAGTTTTGACGAATATGTCAGAGTCCATTTTCTCGATACCGGAATCGTCGCGCCCCAAGAGATCGCCGCGGGCGTACATTGCATGAGCCCTGCATTTCTCGAAACCCAAATCGAGACGAGCCTCCGCAACCTTCAAATCGAATGCATCGACCAATATTTCCTCCATAATCCGGAAGTCCAGCTCAGAGAAACGGGAGAAGAAATTTTCTATAAACGGCTGGAAAAAGCGTTTCAACTCTTTGAAAAAAAAGTGGCGGAAAAAAAGATCGCTCGGTACGGACTTGCCACTTGGGATGGCTTCAGGCAAAAAAAAGGGAGCCTTCAATTGGCACAGGCGGTTCAGTGCGCCAAGAATGCGGGAGGAGAAGCGCATCATTTTCAATTGATTCAGATCCCATTCAATCTTGTGATGCTGGAAGGGATCAGCATGAAGAATCAGCTTTTCGGAAAAGAAAAATTGAGCGTCTTAGAGGCGGCTAGGCAAAGCAAGATAGCGGTCATGGTTTCGTCGCCTCTCATGCAGGGGCAGGTAAAACTTCTCTGTTCCAGGGTCTTTGAATCCCTGCCCAAGGAAGAGAGCCGGATGATCGCGGCCCTGCAATTCGTCCTATCTACTCCTCAAATCTCAACCGCATTCATAGGAATGAAGGATCTTGCCCACTGGATGGAGAATCAAAAGGGGCTTTTGAAAGACGGATGGTCCTTAGCGGAGTGGACCGCCGCTTGCGCTCACCTTGGCATCGTAGAGTAATTGTTTCGAGATTGTATCGAGGATGAGGGCGACTGAGGGTTCTCCCTGGACTGCGGGTCCAACGGTTTCCGCTGCGAATCCGGATGGCAGAAGCGATTGGAGGACTGCATGTTGATAGTCGACATATGGCTGGTTCGAGACCGCTAAGCAACTTCCTGGCCGTGGATTTGTTTGCAACCAGGCTGCGATTGTATTTACTGTCTGAGGGCGTATCCAAACGCTATCTTTTTTCCTTCCTGCTGTGTTGATGAATATTACGGGAATTTCCTTCGGCAGCTCGGATTGGGAATAGGCCCATTCCACCATCTCCGATTCCATTTCTACAGAACAAATCGCTGTTTCAGAATCCAGAAGAGGCCGCTCGCCCGTCAAGAAGACAAGTTGATCGAACCTGACGCCTTTTTTCCATTGATCCGCGAGATAGGCGATCCTCTTCTCAACGGTTTGAAGAAGGGCGCCATGGATCAGCGCGTAGTCGTAGCGATCTGCATGGGGCGCCGCTTCAGATATGAGGCCCGCCTTTTCAAAAAAAGGCCATGCGACGTCATGCATGTACTCATAGCGCTTGTCGAACTCCCAGCGCTCTTTCCCCTTTTGCATCCAGCGCTCTTGAATTTGTTCGGCCTGGATGCCGAACAGGTCGAGTATATCCTGAAGGGGAGGGGAGATCGCGCTCAATGATGAAAGAAAGACTGCAAAAAGAGAAAAGAAGAACCGTTTCACGGCCGCACCAAAAATGGAAGCGTATTCAGTATACGTCATTTGAATTTTTTGTGATAAAAATTTTCCCACAAATTCTTAACCAATGCGTTCCATCAGCTCCCGCTGAAGCTTTTTTGCATAGACAAATGAGGCAATTGCCTCAAATAACTCAAAAAATTTTCGCACAAGGAATTCGGGTTTTATGTACCTATGCTCGAGTACGCGCCAACGTCTGGTTTTCTATTTTGAGCGGGAACTGCTGAATGCATTCAGAAGTCCTACTAAAAAAATCTGGTTTCTTTTACATTTGATTAGCGATGAACAAAAAAACCGCTATCCCTTTTGCTATTTCGATCGCGATCGGCCTGATTCTTTGGTTCATGCCAGCGCCGCAAAGCTTGAAGCCTGAAGCTTGGCATCTTTTTGCCATTTTCGCCGCCACTATCGTAGGGATTATCCTCAAGCCATTCCCGATGGGGGTGATCGCTCTGCTCTCTCTGACGATTTCCGTTTTAACCAAAACGCTGACTTTCTCTGACGCGTTCAGTGGTTTTAGCAATGAGGTGGTTTGGCTCGTCGTCTTCGCGTTTTTTATTTCCCGGGGATTCATTTCATCCGGACTCGGCAACAGAATCGCATTCCGTATCATGAGCTTGATCGGAAAGAACAGCTTGGGCCTCGGCTATGGCCTTGTCGCAACCGATCTCGTGATTGCTCCGATGATTCCCAGCTTGACCGCTCGGGGCGGCGGAGTCATTTATCCGCTGCTCAAATCCTTGGCTGATATTTTCACCGGCAATTCCCACGATCCGAAAATGGGAGCATTCCTGACGCTGGCCGCTTTCCAGGGCATGTCGATCACCAGCGCCATGTTTCTTACCTCTATGGCGGGTAATCCTCTGATCGCAGAATTCGCAAAAAGCCATGGAATCGAACTCACCTGGATCGGGTGGGCGTCTGCCTCGATCGTTCCCGGGCTCATCAGCTTGTGTGTGATTCCCTATTTGATCTATCGGCTCGTTTCTCCGACGATCCGAAAAACTCCTCGCGCTCACGACATGGCATGCGAGAGGCTCGCCCGTATGGGACCGATGAAACGGGAAGAATGGATCATGCTCGGCACATTCATTCTTTTGATCATTCTTTGGATTGCCGGAAATTTCATCGGATTGAAGGCAACCGTTGCGGCCATGGTCGGCCTCTCCATCCTCCTGTTAACGGGCGTCCTTCGATGGAAGGACATTTTGGAAGAGCAGAGCGCGTGGGACACATTCATCTGGTTTGCGACGCTTGTGACGCTCCCTTCATTTTTGAACAAATTCGGATTCAGCACTTGGTTCAGCGAGTGGATCGTAGTTCATGTGGCCGGATTTGAATGGCTCGCCGGATTTTTCTTCATCGCTCTGATCTATTTCTATTCGCACTATCTCTTTGCCAGCAATGTCGGGCATATCACCGCAATGTACGCCCCTTTCCTCATTGTCGCGATCGCGCTTGGAACGCCGCCTGAACTTGCAGCCCTGGTTCTCGGGTTCTTCAGCAGCCTTTTCGGCGGACTGACCCATTACGGCTCCGGCCCCGCGCCGATTCTTTTTGGCGCAGGATATGTGCCAATCGGCCAATGGTGGAAGGTGGGCGCTATCGTCGGATTCGCCAACATCGGCATTTGGATGGTTGCCGGCGGCATTTGGTGGAAGATCTTAGGCCTTTGGTAGCGCCCCGAACAAAACTCAGGCGAAACATTTCACACAAATTCGCCTTGGCTCTATGATGCGGATTTTAGAAACATTGCAAGGAAGCGCTTCATGGCACCAAAAAATGTCGCTCAAAAATTGATCGAAAGCCACCTCTTGACCGGAAAGATCCATCCCGGAGAAGAGCTTGGACTTAAGGTAGACCAGACTCTCACTCAAGATGCGACGGGCACCATGGTCATGCTTGAACTGGACGCAATGGGCGTTAAACAGGTAAAGACGGATGTCTCGGCTCAATATGTCGACCACAACCTCGTCCAAAATGATTTCAAAAATGCCGACGATCACATCTTTTTACAAACTTCCGCTGCGAAATATGGAATCTGGTTCAGCCCGCCCGGCAACGGCGTCAGCCATCCCGTTCACATGGAGCGCTTCGGAAAACCGGGGAAATTTTTACTCGGATCAGACAGCCATACTTGCGCCGCGGGGTCGATGGGCATGCTAGCCATTGGTTCCGGAGGGTTGGAAGTCGCTCTTGCCGCTGTCGGCCAGCCGTTCTATGTCAAAATGCCGAAGATCATGGGAGTGAAGCTGACAGGCAAACTACCAGCTTGGGTCAGTGCGAAAGACGTGATCCTCGAAATGCTCCGCCGCCATAATGTCGATGGGGGAGTCGGCAAGATCCTCGAATATTATGGCCCAGGGCTGAAAGACCTGACTGCGATGGACAGGCATGTCATCGCGAACATGGGCGCCGAACTTGGAGCCACCGCCTCCGTTTTTCCATCGGATCGCCAGACCAAAGCATTCCTGCATCAACAGAAAAGACCGAGGGATTGGAAGGAACTGGTCGCTGACAAAGGCGCGGCGTATGATCTCCACGATGAAATCGACCTTTCTAAGCTCGTGCCTCTCATCGCTTGCCCAAGCAGCCCTGGAAACGTCGTGCCTGTTCGCGATGTCGCAGGAAAAGAAGTGTTTCAAGTGATGATCGGATCTTCCGCAAATCCGGGTATGCGCGATTTCGCTGTCCCGGCCCTGATTATGAAAAAACGGAAGATCCACCAGCGAGTTTCTCTCGACATCAATCCCTCCTCGCGCCAAATTTTAGAAAATCTGACGGAAATGGGCTATCTCAACCACCTCATTCAAGCAGGCGCGCGGATCCATCAAGCGGGCTGCAACGGATGCATCGGCATGGGCCAAGCTCCTGCGACCGATAAAATCTCCCTTCGTACCGTACCTCGCAATTTTCCCGGACGCTCCGGAACGAAAGAAGATAAAGTTTATCTGTGCAGTCCTGAAACCGCGATTGCAGCGGCTATCACGGGAGTGATCACCGATCCGCGCGACCTCCAGAAAAAATATAAGATCGCCTATCCGCGATATAAAGAGCCGCAGAAGATCATTATTAACACCCAAATGGTCTATCCGCCGCCAAAAGACGGCAAAGACGTCAAGATCATCCGTGGACCCAACATCCAGCCTTTGCCAAAATTCGACCTGCTGTCGGACAAGCTCCAAGGCCCTGTTCTCTTGAAACTCGAGAACAATATTTCTACGGATGAGATTTCTCCAGCGGGATCGAAAGTCCTGCCATTCCGCAGCAACATTCCTGAAATCAGCAAATTTACGTTTTCTGGAGTGGACGAAACGTTTTACAAGAGGGCCATGCACACCCAAAAGACCGGCTCATTCATCGTCGCTGGGTCTAACTATGGGCAAGGGTCGAGCCGCGAACACGCTGCCCTCGCTCCCAGCTTCTTAGGGATCAAAGCTGTCCTTGCGAAAAGCTACGCTCGGATACACCGGAGCAACTTGATCAATTTCGGCATCTTGCCTCTTATTTTTGCCAATGAGCGGGATTGGAACGGGATCGATAAAGAAGATATCATGATCCTCAAAGGAATCCACGAATCGGTCAAGAAAGGGGGCGATTTCATCGTCTTCAACCAAACGAAAAATAAGGAAATCCATCTAAAGTGCCCCCTGAGTCAGCACGAACGGGCCGTCCTTCTTGACGGAGGCTTGATCAACTACATGGTGAAGCACGGGCTTCAATAATAGATAGGATCATGAAACTTTTTCATGAGTTCATTCCTAAATCAATTCTTTCTCTTCGCCATGGATACAATTTCAAGATATTCAGAAAAGATGTATTGGCCGGCATCACAGTGGGAATTATTTCTTTGCCGCTCGCTATGGCATTTGCGATCGCGTCTGGAACGACTCCAGACCGAGGGCTTGTTACTGCGATCGTCGCAGGTTTCCTAGTTTCCGCCTTAGGCGGAAGCCGAGTCCAGATCGGAGGGCCCACAGGAGCGTTTGTCGTTCTCATCTATGGAATCATTCAGCGCTCAGGCTACGAGGGGCTCGCGGCTTCTACCCTAGTCGCCGCGGTCATCCTTGTCCTTTTGGGCGTATTCCGCCTTGGGACGTGGATTAAATACGTCCCTCATCCGCTGATCATGGGATTCACCACTGGCCTGGCCGTGCTTATTTTTTCAACCCAGATCAAAGATTTTTTCGGCCTTCGAATGGGAACCCCGCCCGTTGATTTTATAGAGAAGTGGGTTTCTTATTTTTATGCATTCCCAACCTTCGACCCTCTTCCCTTGGCTGTCGCCGGCGCGACGCTCGCCGCTATCATTTTGATTCGGATCCATATTCCTAAAATTCCGTGGGCTATCGCCGCGATTGTCCTCTCCACCGTTATTTGCTGGGCGTTCGATCTCCCCGTCCCAACCATCCAATCGAAATTCGGCCAGATCCCGCACAATCTGCCTGTCCCGCATTTTCCCTCTATTTCCATTCCTGAAGGAAAACTCGCAGAGACCTTCATGAACGGATTTTCCATTGCCTTTTTAGGCGCGATCGAATCGCTTCTCTGCTGCGTGATCGCCGATGGAATGATCGGCGGACGCCATAAGTCGAATTGCGAGCTAGTCGGACAAGGGATTGCGAATTTCGCCTCCGTGCTGTTCGGAGGACTGCCCGCTACCGGAGCGATCGCACGCACGGCGGCGAACATCAAAACCGGAGCCGAAACTCCTGTCGCCGGGATGGTGCATGCAGCGACTCTTTTCGTCATTATTTTATGTTTCGCTCCCATCGTCAGTCAGATCCCTTTGGCCGCCCTTGCCGCAGTCCTGATGATGGTTGCCTGGAATATGAGCGAAATCGGCCATTTCTTTCGCCTGCTCAAATCTCCGGTCGGCGACGTGGCCATTTTGGCGGCGGCATTCCTTTTGACCGTATTCGTCGATATCACCGTAGCGATCACTTTCGGCATGGTTCTTGCCTCATTTGTCTTCATGAAGCGGATGAGCGTCTATTCCCGGACCGTTTCTCTGACTCAGGGATTCCGAGAACGGGGAGGCGAGTTTCTCGAACGCAGCGACCTCAATGCCATTTCGAAAAGAACCATTCCGGAGGGAGTGGAGGTCTATGAGATCCAAGGGCCGTTCTTCTTCGGAGCTGCCGATTTGCTCAAAGACGTGATGAGCCATTTCATGGCTCCGCCCAAGGTATTCATTCTTCGGATGCGTCACGTTCCAATGGTCGATGCCTCTGGGATGCACGCTCTGAAAGAATTTTTTGAAAACTGCCGGAGAAGAAATACGATCCTTCTCCTTTCGGGCATTCATACGCAGACCCAAAAAGACTTAGAGGCCTTCGGATTTGTAGGACTCATTGGAAAACAACGTATTTTCCCCCACATCGATGCAGCTTTAGCCAAAGCCGCCGAACTTGTCGAATCCCCGAACTCTTAGACAGACTCTTATTGACTTAAAATATTATTGATTTTTATTTTTTAAGTTAAAATAAATTAGAGGGTTTGATATAATATATTCACTATGGCTAATAGAGTTTTTGGATTAGATTCGGTTGTTAAAAAATTTTCTATGATTTCCGAGGAAGCGCGTAAGATTTCAGCTGCTTTGGCTGTACAGGAAGCCGGATCTTGCCTGCAAGGGGGATTCCTGACCTATGCCTTTGCCTGCCATAATCTTATGGTAAAATCAGCCTCCCTCCGAGCGGCAAATAAGAACCTAGATGCTGAGCTTCAAGGGCTGGCCGGAAGGGTTCAGGCTGCTTATGCAAAGATTGCTCCTTCCGAATTTCTCAATGCTATTCGAGAAAATGATGTAAGGACTCTTGATAAGATATTGAAAATTAGCGGCTTGCATAGCAAAAAAATGTCGAATGGCGAATTGCCGCTTCATTATGCCATCCGTTGCGGAAGCCAAGATGTTGTGAAATATTTGCTTGATGCCGCGCGGGTCAATCCGCTTTCCAAAGACCACCAAGGATTGACGGCTTTCGACCATGCGGTCCTATCACAGGACCGATCCGTTGTCGCGCTCGTCTTAGGGGCGTCTTTAGGGACAACGATTCCGGATCACCTTCTCGATATTGGGATCGATCCGGCCGAAATTCAAGTTATGCAACAGCAAATGAGGCAACTGCTTCATCCTCCTATCCCGAATTTGTCCCCCCTGCACGCGGCGGCATTCATGGGCGATATCAGAGCGCTAGAAAAGCTGCCCAAAGATTCTGATATCCGGGGCTCGGACCTCATCGGCATGACGGCTCTCCACTATGCAGCCTTGAGCGGGAAAGAAGATGTCGTGAAATGGCTTCTCGCAAAAGGGGCGAAGCTCGACGGGAAGGCGGCATCCGGTATGAATCTTCTCCATCTTGCCGCCATTGGCGGTTCGGAATCTGTCATGAAGCTTCTCCTCGATACGAAAAAACTGGATCCAAATGTTGCCGATGAAGCAGGAAGGACGCCGCTCCATTTTGCGATGACAGCCGATCATTTAGCTGCCGCAAGGCTCCTTGTCGAAAAAGGAGGAGATCTTCAGGCTAAGACCATGCGGACGATGCCTGTATCTATTCTCAGTGTATTGTCACAAGTGAGAGCGATCCAACGCGATCCGTTAAAACTAAACACTTCGGCTCTTTTGACTTTCAGTTTCTTTGCCTCAGCCGCCCTTTTCCGTTACTTCGGCTATCCAATCACATCCCAGGTTTTCAGAGCTCTTCCTATCTTTGGCGAATTATTGAAGCCAAGGAGCGGTGCCTGGCAACGCGTTGCGGCTAACCTTGCTTTTCCCTCTGCCTTCTTTGGTTATTTGACCCAAAGTGAGGCAACTAAATCGGTCTTCCAAGGATTTCACACGGTGCAACTCGGGAGGACTTTGATCGATAATTTACGAACATGCTGGAAAAACAGCGGAGTGGAAACCTACCGCCCCCTCCGAAATGCATTGATCCACAGCGCGAACTTCCTCTTTTCGGGATGGGAATTCCTGCAAACGAGCGGACTCAAGAAACATTTGGTTTGTCAGTTCGGCACAGATCAATGTCTGATGCAAGAAGATTTAAATCCTGTTTGGCAAGACAGATGCAAACAACTCGAGGCGCATTATGCAAAATGTGCCCAAGCCTGCTCTGTGGATCCGAACGATCCGGATTGTCAAACGCCTTGTCCAGCTGCTCCTAAAAATAAAGCAGAGTGTAAACCAATCAATTTAGCGGCAAATGCCAAAGCGAAAGCCGATGCCGATATCGTCCTTAGGCTTGGCGGATATGGATCTGTAAAACCCGATGGTACACAGATATCGGCTAAAAAGGCTTTTACAACTTTGGCTTTAGAGTATCATCCAGATAAAAGATGTCCAACTAGCACCGACCCAATATGTCATGCGATGTTCAGAAAGGTAGAAAATGCGCATGAAACAATCCAGAACTGGCAAGTCCTAAACAAGAAAGCTACCCCCTAGCAACCGGCTCGGCTATCTGGTCAAGAACGAGGTGGAAGACGCTGTCAGGGGAGTCTGCTGCGTTGATTTCTCTCAATACATCTTTCTTCCCATAGTACTCGATAAGAGGCTCCGTTTGCGCCCGGTAGACTTCGAGTCTTTTCTTTAAAATTTCTTCTTTGTCGTCGTCCCGTTGAAAGAGAGTTCCTTGGCAGAGGTCGCATTGCCCTTGCGAGGCTGGAGCGCTGTATTTTTTATGATAGAGCTTGCCGCACTCTTTACAGGCGAGCCGTCCCGTTATTCGTTCGACTAGCAAGGGATCGGGAACGTTCAAATTGACAGCGATCACGCGGGAATTTTTGAGCCTTGGATCTAGGGCTTCGGCTTGAGCCACTGTCCGGGGGAATCCATCCAGAATATAACCTTGGTTACAATCCGGCTGATCAATCCTGGCAAACAGCATATCGAGGACAACGGCGTCGGGAACTAGCCTTCCCGCATTTATGTATGATTTTGCTGTTTGGCCGAGCGATGTTTGATTTTGGATATTTTCTCTGAACAGGTCGCCGGTGGAGATGTGGGGGATTCCAAGCTGCTCTCCCAGAGGTTTGGCATGGGTGCCTTTGCCCGCTCCGGGCGGTCCCATTAAGATTACGACAATAGGCTTTTCAACGACAGAACGACTCGAGGCGAATGTTTCGCCTGCTATCATCATACCAAGCATACAAACCCATCCAAGCAAAAATCTCATGTGTTTATCTTTATCTCGACTTTGTACAATTTTTTGGCGGCATCTCCGAGAGAGCCGCTGGCAAATTTATTATTTCTTTGCGAAATGCATAGCCGAAGGCGCTATTCATGAGCAAAGAAATAATAAATTTGCAGAGCGCCTCCTCTGAATCTACGCGCCAAAAATTGTACAAAGTCGAGTTTATCCCATATAATACTGATCGTAGCCTGCGAAGAAATTATTTCTTAGCGGCTTTAGAGAGTGTTTACAAAATGAGGTTCTGTCGATGTTCGGTTTCAAGTATGCCGATTTTCGATTCGAAATTTTGAGAGGCATAGGTACTTGTCGATATTGCTCTCAAATTTTGAAGTCGAAAAGCGGTCGAAATGATCCCAAAAAACAGCAAAACCCTCAATTTATAAACACCCGATTAGGGGGGATTTTGGCGTCTCAATTTTTTCGAGAGCTATTTGCACTTCTCCATTTTACTAAAAGAGACGTTTAAGAATCAAATTTGCTGTCACTTTCTCTGTTTACGGAAATTTTGAATGTCGTTCCCGATTTGATTTCCCCCAAAAGACTTGATAGATAGCGATCCGGCAATTGAGTGCAGCGAGCGCAAAAAAAATCTTCAGGCGGGTCTCGTAATTCAGTCGGGATAGCGCTCGGAATAGAGGGAAGATTTTCCAGTTTGGGAAGTCCATGATGCAGCAACTTCTTTGGAAGAAGCAGTTCGAACTGCATCGGAAATTTGACCCTAATTTTTTTATACCAAACGAGAAATTATTTGTGCCGATTTTAGTTGAAGATTTAGAAATAGCTTGCTATAATTAAGTCACTACTTGGTTTTTATGGAAGAAAAAATAAAAATTCCCGATCCTATCACCATCGATATTTCCAATAGCTTGGGATATCAACTCTATTGTCTTCCGCGCATTTGG
>JABDHH010000005.1 GCA_013285585.1 Chlamydiota bacterium | reverse complement strand
AGAGTCACCATCAGCCCAACAGGCTGCTCTTCTCTCAGCTTAAAATTCGATATGGCTTTCTTTGCGCGTGTCACAATCGGTTTTTGACCTGAAAGGAGAGAGAGCTCTTCGCTGTGCTCCTGAAGCGCGTTTTTATCTTTCAGCGCATCTCCGAGTCCCATACTGATCACTATTTTCTTCAGGGATGGAAAAGACATAACATTCCGTTCAGGATGCCGCGTCTTAAGCTCTGGAACGATCTCTTCCTTAAATTTTTTGTACAATCTTGACATGATTCCTATTCTCTTATGCTGGTTTCTTCACAGCTCGGTATAGCGTCTCTTTAGCTCCCGCTTTAAAAACGAGCTCTCGTTCTCCACCATTTTTTTCCTGTCGGACTCGCACCTTCAACAGATTGCCTTCTTTATCACAGAGAGCGACATTGGATACATGAATTGGGATTTCCATCTCAACGATCCTTGCCCCTTGGCTGCGTTCTGTTCTTTTTAAATGCTTTTTCCGGATATTTACGCCTTTGATCAAAACACGGTCTTCTTCGCGACCGAGGACTTCGCCTGCTTTCCCTTTATCGTTTCCTGCTATGACCTTTACCTGGTCTCCTCTTCGTATCCATTTGCTCATTGCTAAATTACCTCTGGTGCTAACGAACTGATCTTGACGAAACCGCCATCTCTCACTTCTCTCGCGATTGGCCCGAAAATCCGGGTTCCGCGCGGGTTATTCTTATCGTCGATGATCACACAGCTATTGTCATAAAACCTCAGACAAGAACCATCCGATCTACGAATATATCCTTTCGTCCTGACCACTACTGCCTTTACGACTTCGCCTTTTTTCACTGCCCCTTTCGGATCAGCTTCTTTAATCGAACAGACAATGATGTCTCCGACATAAGCATATCGCTTGCGGGATCCTCCGAGGACTTTAAAACACCGTACCCGCTTTGCTCCAGTGTTATCGGCTACTTCAAGATCGGTTTCTTGCTGAATCATATCTTCTTCCTATATTGCCTCGACGACGCGCCACCGCTTTAGCTTGGAAAGCGGTCTTGTTTCAACGATGCGTACTTTTTGACCGATTGCGAGAGAATCGCTTTCGTCATGCGCATAATACTTTTTCGTTCGCTCAAAAACCTTTTGGTAACGGGGATGTCGCATCTTGCGGGTGACTTCAACGGCCACTGTCTTGTCCATTTTGTTAGAAACGACAATTCCAACATTCTCTTTTCGCTTTCCACGTTGCTTCGCTTTTGGCTCCATCTTAGGCCTCCTTCACTTTTGCTTGAGACCGTTCTTTCATGGTCAACATAGTTAATGCTCGAGCTTTTTCTTTTCGCTTTTCTCTCAAACGATGAGGTTTTTCAAGCTTCCTATTCCATGCAAGTTCGTTGCGAATCACAAATATCTCTCGATCGAATTGAGCTATCGCTTCTTTGAGCGATTTGACCGAGTGATCGTTCTCTAGTTTTGTTTTTTTCTTAGTTGCCATGCCTATACCTTCTCGACTCGATCGACAAATTTCGTTTTGAGAGGGAGCTTCGCCGCTGCCAAACGCAGAGCGGTTTGAGCTTCTTCACGCGTAACCCCGCCAACTTCGAACAAGATTCTTCCCGGTCTAACTGTCGCCACATAGTGGTCAACAGCTCCTTTACCCGTACCCATCCGTGTTTCCGCCGGCTTTTTCGAAACCGGTTTATCTGGGAAAATTCGGATCCACACTTGCCCTTTTCTGCTAAACGTACGGCTGATCGTAACGCGGCATGCTTCGATTTGCTGAGCTGTGATCCAGCAGCGATCCAGCGCCTGCATTCCGAATTCACCGAATTCGACGAAGTTTCCAGCCTTTGACAGGCCAGTCATATGGCCTTTTTGTTGCTTCCTAAACTTTGATTTCTTTGGACTCAGCGACATGACTAACTCCCTACGGCAGTTTTAACGGGCAGCAGTACGTCTTCGCCCCGATTGATCCAAACTTTTACGCCGATCGAACCGTACGTAGTTTCAGCTCGCCCTTGGGCATAATCGATATCCGCGCGCAAGGTATGAAGAGGAATCCTTCCTTCTTTATACCATTCTATGCGAGCAATTTCAGCGCCGCCGATCCTGCCGGAAATTTGGACTTTGATTCCCGCAGCCCCTGCATCCATCGAAATCTGCATGGCTTTTTTTAAAACGCGTCGGAAGGGGATCCTCCTCTCGAGCTGCTTTGCAATGCCGTCCGCGACGAGCTTTGCATCGAGGTCAGGGCGTTTGATTTCCTCGACCTCAATCCAGACTTCTTTGCCTGTTAAATTTCTTAACTCATTTTTAAGAACATCGATTTCGGCGCCTTTTTTGCCGATAACCAGGCCTGGCCGAGCCGTGACAATCGTTACCTCGATTTTCCCGCTCATCCGTTTAATTTGAAAACGGGATGCCCCTTGGCATGCGCTCTTCGGCAATAGGTGTTGTCTAATTTTTCGGTCTTCACCGATCAAGTTGCCGAACTCTTGTTTATTCGCAAACCAATTCGATAACCAGCGCTTGCGGCGAACTAGTCGAAATCCAATCGGCGATACTTTTTGTCCCATGTCTCCTCTAACTCTCTTTGGATACAATGATTGTAAAGTGGCTCGTCCTCTTGTTAACAGGGACGGACGAACCGCGGCTACGCGCTTTTGCACGTCTTAAAATTGGGCCTGGATCGACACGCACTTCGTGGATTTTCAGTTCAGTGCGGCGCGCATCAAGCTGCGTCTCTGCATTTGCCACAGCGCTATCAAGCGTTTTCTTCAACAAACGTCCGCCTCTCAGTTTTGAATATGCGAGCTGTAAAGATGCCTTTTCTACACTTAAACCTCGAATCAAACCAGCTGCATATCTAGCCTTCCGGGGAGAAATACGCACATATCTCGTAATTGCCTTTGCCATTTGCATAGTTTACCCTCCAGCTGCTTGTTGAGGAGCTGCTGCTGCCGCTGCGGTCTTTTTCGGATGCCCTTTGAATTGACGCGTTGGAGAAAACTCTCCTAATTTGTGGCCAACCATGTTTTCTGAAACATAAACGGACACAAATTTCTTACCGTTATGCACATCGAACGTATGTCCTACCATATCAGGCAGGATCATCGATCTGCGCGACCATGTTTTAATGACCTTTTTCGCGCCTTCTTTTTGACTTTTAAGAACCTTCGCCATCAAGTGATGGTCAACAAAAGGACCTTTCTTCAGCGATCTTCCCATGATGTTACCTACGTTCCTTTACGACCCATTTTCTCGTTTTCTTCGGCGAACGAGTTCTATATCCTTTCGCAAATTGACCCCATGGTGACTGAGGGTGATTTCCTTTGCCTCGACCCTCGCCGCCTCCGTGCGGGTGATCGACAGGGTTCATATGTACGCCTCGGACAGTTGGCCTAATGCCCATCCATCGCGAGCGCCCAGCTTTGCCTATAACACGCAAATTATGCTCTGCATTCGAAACTGCGCCAAACGTCGCGCGGCAGTTCTCATTGATCAGACGAACTTCTCCTGAGGGCATTCTAACAGTTGCATAGCCATTGCTTCTAGCGAGCAGCTGCGCAGAAAGACCTGCTGAACGAACGAGTTTAGCTCCTCTACCTGGATACAATTCAACGTTGTGGATCACAGATCCGAGAGGCATGAACTTCAATCTCATGCATGAACCGATTTGGAATATCGGTTCGTCGCTCGTCGACACCATGTCGCCGACTTTAATGCCTTGCGGGGCTATGATATAGCGCTTTTCTCCATCGCGATAATGAAGGAGAGCTATCAAAGCGGAACGGTTGGGATCATACTCGACTGAAGCCACCTTTGCCGGAATGTTTTCCTTGTCGCGTTTGAAATCGATCACTCGGAACATTTTTTTATGGCCGCCGCCTTTATGGCGAACGGTAATATGACCGTGGTGATTTCGTCCGTTGGTCCGTCTCTTTGCGATAAGAAGCGCCTTAGGAGCCGGCTTCTCTGATGGATCAAGTTCCAAAAGAACTGGCAGGACTAGTTTTCGCTGCCCGGGAGTAATAGGTCGAAATGTTTTAGGCATAATCGTTTTCCTTACACTGTCTCATCAATTGCATCGCCAGGCCGGAAAGTGACGATCGCTTTCTTGAATCTCGCAGTCTTGCCAAGGAATCCCCTGACACGGCGCGGTTTTGAACCGACGTTCACAGTATTGACGGCAGTTACCTTTACCTTTTTGTCTTCGTAAATCTTTTCAACCGCCCATGCGATTTGAATCTTGTTTGCTTTTGGATTCACATTGAAAACCGCTTTAGGCGCACTGCACTTCGCTAATGACGGATTACTTTTCGCATGCTGAAGATTTTCAAGCACCCGGCTCTTTTCCGTAATGCGACGAGAGATAATAATTTCATAGGGATTATTCATTGGATGCCCCCAAAATCGAGAGGAATTGATCGAGCGCCGTTTCCAAAACAACAAGATGTTGGCAACGCGCGAGCGCATACCCATTTAGTTGCGAAACCACCGCATAATCTTTTTTCGGAATATTGCGCAGGCTTTTGATAAGGTTAAGATGTATCGGCTTTCCTGCTTTTTCACCTTTAACCTCCGAACCGCTTTCTCCCAAAACCAAGATCCGCTGCGGTCCTATTTCGATTTTATGAAAGAATGTCGCCATTTCTTTTGTCTTAGGGGCTTTCATAGTTTCTTTTTGAAGAACATGAATGCGATTCGCCTTGATTTTTTCAACGATGAGAGCCGCTACTGCCGCGCGACGCTCTTTTTTATTGATCCGCGTATGAATATCGAATTTCGGACGAGGACCGAAAACAATCCCCCCGCCTTTATACTGAGGCGCAGCCAAATCTCCTTGACGCGATCTACCCCCCCCTTTTTGCGGATGAGGCTTTTTTCCGGTGCGGTTAATTTCGGCTCGAGTCTTCGTACTGGCCGACCACTGACGAGCATTATTTCGGATTGCGACAAGATAATCTTTCACCGACTGAGGATGTGCCTTTATCTCTAAGAGCGCATCGTTGACCTGGACAGATCCAGTCTCCTTTCCAGTAAGATCGTACTTTTTCAGCGTTGCCATCTCACTTTCCCTTCTTCTTTTTCTTTTCAGATTCGCGAATGAAGACAGTGCCGCTGCGCGCTCCTGGAACCGCCCCTTCTACAAGAAGAAGATTTCCTTTAATCGCTACGACCCGCAAATTCTGTACTGTCTGCTTGTCGCCGCCCATGCGAGAGGGCCGCTTCCCATTCGGAAAGCATCGGCCTGGGGTCGTTCTCATCCCCGTCGACCCCATATGCCTATGGAACCCGGAACCGTGAGCAGCTGGACCACCAGCCATTTTATGGAGCTTGATCACTCCCTGAAATCCCTTACCCTTTGTGACACCTTCTATATCAACGTATGCGACGCCAGCAAAAAGGCTCGCATCAATCTTTTGACCCACTTGATACGAATCGACATCCTCGATCCGGGACTCGTGAATGACCCGGCATGGCTCAACCTGAGTCTTTGCGAATTGTCCTTTTTGAGGCTTCGGCATTCTTTTTGCTTTCGACTCGGAAAGCGGCTGGCCTGCAAGTTGCAGCCCATTATAACCATGGGTGTCTTTGCGCTTGATCTGAAGAACGGTGTTAGGCTCGGCTAAAATTACCGTGCAAACCACGAGCTTACCCTCTTGATCGAAGACTTGAGCCATTCCTTTTTTCTGGCCTATCAACGTCAGCGACATAGTATTTCCTATTCCTTTGATGCCTTCTCTTGTCATGCAGAGCGAGAAGCGTAAAGATTAACAATTGAGCGATTTTTACTCAATTTTTAATTCTTCCGCCCCTTTCCAACCTTCATCGAGACTGCGACTACCTTCTTTAGCAGCCGATCTGATTCCAGTCAGCGATCGCGCTTAACCCTAGATACTTGAACCAAGGGTGGCATACGAGAGGGAGGGATCGTTCGTTGGAACGATGTTTTTAATACTGGCTTAAGATCATAGACCAAATGCCGATTATCAATCAAGAGCTTGTTGCGGCTCGTTCAGGCATGGCCTCATTTTCTAAGGAATTCAAGGAGGCGCTGCTGCCTGTTCTTTCCGAGGTATAATGACAATTTCGCCATCTTTCAACAGACGGCGGCGTTTCAGATACTGGAGATCGGCATCTCGTTCACATTGAATTTTTGACTTAAGATCGCATATACGGCTCCCTGGCAGTATTTTCAAATCAAGCGGCTCAATGACAGCCCCTTCGATCCGGATCGCAATTTCGGACAGTAAAGGAATCTCTAGATCCAAAGACTGATCTATCGGTCGATCCAGATCAATACCGCGAAGATCGGCAAACCGTTTTGGGCGGCTTTTTTTTATGAGATCGCCGATCCTGGTTCCCGGCAAAGCCGGATACAAGCCGGGACGCAATACCTCGCCTGAAATGCGAATGTCAACGGGGTGTCCTATCGCGTCTGCAACCGCTATCAATTGACTTTTTTTTCTATGCTCGTGGCAGCGGGAAATGATGAAAAGAGATGCGAGGACGAGGACGAGACTTACGGAGAGAATCCATTCGGAAGATTCTAAGGATTTTTTCAAAGATGCCCTGAAAATAAAAAAGGGGTGCTGCTTGAAAACAGCCCCCCCTTATAGGTCTTATACTGTGACCTGGGTCACGCTTCTATGATCCAAAAAGTTGATCGGTTTAAAGGACATGCCGTCCTCGTACAACTTGCGGATCACTGCGAATACTGTCGAAGCGAGCGACATGGTAACAAAAGCGATACCTGGCAATAGCGCTGTGCCTGTCGCTAAGAGATAGATTCCCAAAATTCCCGAAACAAACGCAACGATGTCTTTAGCGGTTGCTATCACGTTATATCGGATCGTACCTTTGAGCGTCTCTTGTATTTCCGGTGTCGCCTCGGATGCATCGCACGCCAAAGCATGCGCCAAATTCTCGACATTTATTTTTAGGCTGAATCCGTCATGGATGGTCGTGGAGGTTTCGGCGAACTGAACCGCGCTAGCGCCAAATTTGGACAAGGATGGGAATAGGCTCGCTACATTTGCAGCGCTGTAGGCATACATCGCTGCTGTATCGGTTACTTCGCGGAGCGCCTTTGACCATGCGTACTGTTTTTGTTGAAAAGACATCGACTTGTCGCCGTATGATCGGAGAGCTTCTTGAACGTCGCCAGCCATGCCAGGCGTCATCGTAATCGCACGAGGAACTGTCGTCAGCCATGACCAAGCAGCTAAGGATTTACGCGTGCAATCGTCAAGCGGAGCCCAGCGAGGTAGGCCGACTTCTTGGCGAACGGCGTTCACGAATTTTGGGATTCTTTCCGACAATTGACCGAAACGGAACACTCCTTCCTGAGTGTCGAGGAAAGAGAGGATCGACCCAGGAAAAGAGCGATGCTTTGCGTTCGGTTTTAATATAATTTCTTGGTTACCGATTATTTGTGACGGGATTTCGGATGCATAGATATTTCGTGAACTAACTGCTGGTGTTGCCATTATAACCTCATATTTTGTAAAGGCAGCGGAAATGATAGTTGGGCAGCGGATTAAAGTAAAGTGAAAGTAAAATTTACATTGGAAAACCGCTTCCTTCGAGACGGTCTACTCACTTCGATTTCGTAGAATTTTTTGGAGGACATACATATGCTTGTCGATACCGCCCCTTCATGGTCCTTAACCAAAATATGGGAGCGTCCGAAAGCCGCGCAACCAATCCGAAGCGCTCATTGCCTTCTTCCCCTCTGGCTGCATCTCAATGATTTTTAGAGAATTCGATCCGCATGCGACGATCCCATCGGAAGATAGAATCTTTCCTGCTTCGCCTTGTTGCTCTACCACGACCGTGCGTAAAATTTTGACTCGCTTCTTTTCGCCGTTTGGAGAAAAAGCCCGGCACCAAGCGCCTGGCTTGGGAGAAAATGCCCGGATTTGATTATGGATTTCTTGCGCTGGCCTATTCCAATGGATTTCCGCTTCTTCCACGGTTACCTTGGAAGCATAGGTCGCCAAGGAATGATTTTGAGGCTCGGCGGGGGGGACCGCCTTCTCGAAAGACTGCAGCACTAGGAGCAGCAGAGGCTTCGACAACTCGCAAAGTTCCTTTTTCAGCTCTCCATAGGTCATGTTGGGCAGGATCTCAACTTTTGCCGAAGCGATCACATCTCCAGCATCGAGTTGTTTCACCATTTTTTGGATGGCGATGCCTGTCTCGTTTTCTCCGTTGAGCAAGCTTCTCTGAATCGGCGCGGCTCCACGGTATTTAGGCAGCAGGCTTGCATGGACGTTGATACATCCTTTAGGAGGAATATCTAAAAGAGATTGAGGGAGAATCTGGCCAAAGGCGACGACGACAAACAGATCTGCTCCGAGATGTCTCAACTGTTCGAGGAATGGAGCCTCCGACGCTTTCTCGGGCTGGAGAACGGGAATGTTCAGCCCTCGCTCGATGAGGCAGGCCTTTACGGGAGACGGGCTTGCTTGAAGAGACCTCCCTTTAGGACGGTCTGGCTGGGTTACGACGGCGGCCACTTCAACTTGAGCATCCAAGAGATAGTTGAGGATCGATGCTGCAAAATCAGGAGTGCCGAAAAAAACGATGCGCAAGAGGTCCAATAGTACTATTCTTCTAGGCAGATTTCTTCGTCGGAATCATTTCCTTTTGCAACCCCTTCCAATCCGAGGATGCCTCTCTTGGAGGTTTTGCAAAATTCAATCCAATGCTTGACTTCCTTCAAAGATTCTACCTGACTTTCGATTTGAGCAAGGGCTTCTTCAAGATGAAACCCTGAACGGTATGTAAGTTTGAAGGCTTTGCTGAGCGCCACACGGACTTCTAAGGGGAATTGATGCCTCTTTAAACCGATGATATTGATGCCTCCGAACTTATAGGGAAATCCACCGCCGACAGTATAGGGAGGAATATCCCGAAGCACTCCGCTGAATCCGCCGACCATCGCGTAACATCCGATTCGAGAGAATTGATGCACCGGAGTCATGCCGCCGATGCGAGCGCAATCTTCGACGATGACATGTCCGGCGAGCATTGCGCTGTTCGACATGATGACTTTGTTACCGATTTCGCAATTGTGAGCGACGTGGCAATAGGCCATGAGAAGACATTCGTCTCCAATCCGCACTGTCGAATTTTCCTGGCAAGAGGAATTAATCGTGACGTATTCGCGGATTTCGCATCGCTTGCCAATTTCAACGAAGGTCTTTTCGCCGCGATATTTTAGATCTTGCGTTTTGGTGCCTATACTGGCTCCCGGCCATATGATCGTCCCTTCGCCGATCGTCGTGTTGCCATCGATATAGGCATGTGATTTGATCACTACGTCGTCTTTCAAGACGACATTGCCTTTGACGACGGCAAAAGCCTCGACCACGACATTTTTACCGAGTTTAGCGCCAGGCTCTACGATGGCAAGCGGATGTATATTTGTCATGGAAGGGTTCCTACAGCTGATCCTTATCCACAAGCGCAAAACTTAGCTCCGCTTCTGCAGCAAGCAGGTCTCCGATCATAGCCTTCGCGCCGATTTTTCCTCCGGTCGCACTGATATGAAGACCTTTAGCATGCAAGTGGAGCACGTCGCCCGGCTGGACGGGCTTCCGAAATTTCGCATTCGTTACATTAAGCAATACTGCAATTTTTTTTATATATCCTTTCTGATGAACTAAAATCCCGCCTGTCTGAGCTAAGGCTTCTAAAATCAAGACCCCAGGCATGATGGGAATGCCGGGAAAATGGCCTTGGAAAAAAGGTTCGTTCACAGTGACGTTCTTGACGCCAATGATTTCAGATTCTTCCAAATTCATATGAATAATCCGGTCTAGCAGAAGAAACGGGTAACGGTGAGGAAGAATGTTTTGAATTTCTTTTGTATTGAAGACAAAGGGACGGTTGCGCTGGGGTGTAGTCATAACGCTAGTTCGACCTTTCGAGTTTCAATGTTTTAGAGAGGGTTTTAGCAAACGCCACATTACTTGAATGACCCGACCTTACAGCGATGACATGGGCGAGGAGCGGAGCACCGATCAAGGCCAAGTCGCCGATCAGATCCAAAATCTTATGTCGGACCATCTCATCTTCGAACCGCGCTCCTTCTGGATTCAAGATCCTTCCGCCTTGGATCACCAGAGCATTTTCCAGCCCGCCGCCTTTGATAATTCCTTTCTCAATGAAAGGGACAATCTCTTCATACAGGGAAAAAGTACGGCAGGGGGCGATTTCAGCTTTGTATCTAAGGGACTGGAGTGCAAATGAATAATATTGGGAACGGAGAAGAGGAGAATGAGGGTAATGCATCGTATAGCTCAAACGAAATTCCTGAGCGGGAAGGGCGATGAGATGGACGTCGCCTTCAGACCAATAGATCGGCTGGGAAATTCGGACGAACTTGCGCAAACTAGGCTGAACGGTACATCCTGTTTTTTCGATCATATCGACGAAGATCTGGGCGCTTCCATCACCGGCCGGGAGTTCCGGACCTTCGACCTCGATCCGCGCGTTGTCGATGCCATATGCGTAAAGGGCCGAAAGAAGATGTTCGACCATGAGAATGCTCGTTTTTTCTGTGGCCAGGCGAGTGCATCTCGGAGCTTCGCGGACAAAAGAAAGAAGAGCTGGAATTTCAGGATTTCCAGGAAGGTCCGTCCGTTGGAAAACAATCCCGCTGTCCGGCGGAGACGGACAAATTTTCAAAGAAACTTTTTCTCCGGTAAAAAGCCCACTACCAGAAACAGAAGCTTCGTGCTGAATGGTTTTCTGCATCTCGGCAGGCGCGGATTGGGTCAAACACGTACCTCGTGGAAACCAACGAAAGAAATTTCCAAATTTTAATCGATTGTCAGAACAACAAGAAATTAACCCAGCAGCCCATTTAGGGGCAACTTTTTCTTCGCCCACTTGAACCTTTCCGAATCAAATTTTTCATCGAGTTTTTGGATTCTTTTGAGACGGTTTCGACTTCAAAATTTGGAAAAAATATCGACAAGTACATTACCCACCTGAACTTCGGGTTTATTTGTAGGGCTCGGCCACAAGGCGGCAAAATGGCTTAAAAGGGCGATTTTGTTGGTTCCGCGAGCTTTGCAATTGGCTCAACTGAAATTTATTTCAGCGCCCTCTCAGAACCGATCTTAAAGAGGAAAAAAATGAGAAAGCTCAGACTGCTGATGCAGAGAATAGCTGCGTCTCCCCAAAAGGCAAAAAGAGTTGGGTAAGAAAAAACAGGGATCGAAAGATAGATGGCGCCCTTCTTTCCTGGGGCTTGGATTCCGATCGGCTGTCCGAAACAATCGACGGCGCCTGTCACTCCCATATTGCTCGAACGCAGGAGGTACACCCCATTTTCCACAGCTCGGATCCTGCCGTGTTCATAGTGCTGCCTTGCCAAACGGGAAGATGGAAACCACACATCGTTCGACAGGCTGACCAAAAGCTCCGCTCCTCTTTTTCTGAGATCGCGGACAAGGCCGCTGTACATTTCTTCGAGGCAAATCGGCACTCCGATCGGAGTATGGGAATCGAATATTTTTGCCTCATTGCCCACATCGAACGATTCTCTGATCCCGAATTGGCGATAGAGGAAATCGGCGATCCATTGGATTTTTTGCAAAGGAATATATTCCCCGATAGGGGCAAGAATCCGTTTGTCGTACCGCTCTGGTTGTTTGTGGGGCCGGAATAAAAAAGCGGCATTGGTCCGCCGAGTCGCTCCATCGTCATAATCGAAGCCGACGATCAGGTCGGCGTTGAAGTGGTTGGCTAAAGTTTGGGCAAAAAAAGCATTCGTCGCGAACCAAAAAGATTGATTTTGCCATTGATAAAGAAACGCATAGGGGGATTCCATGGGCGGAAAATCGCCCTGAGACAGATCGTTGCCGAAATGCAATTTCCATCTCTCCTGGAAAATTTCTAAAGGGCAAAAGGGTTGGTCAGTCCCGTAAGGGAAAGCCGCTTCAGGTAGCACGATTAAATCTAGAGTTTGATCCGCATCCAAGTAATCCCAAACCCTTTCCCATTGAGCAAGCGGAGGGATAAAAGAGCGAGGGCTCGCCGTATCCCGGCTTTTTTCTTCCACGCGCAAAGCCGTATCGATCAAGGCAGCCGCAACATGCTTTTCAGGACGGAAATAGCTCTTGACCCAATTCTCGTTGAATAAGCCGAACCCGTACGGAAATAGGGCCAAAACCCCCCAAATGGCGGCTCTTTTCGCAGTAGGTCTTAACATGAGAGCTAGAGCGCTCAAATTCGTCCAAATGACCCAGAAGGTCAGCCCGTATATCCCGAAAAGAGCGGCAAGCTGGATCGCGTATCGGCTGCCTCCTAAGGCCAAACCGGCGGGGTTCCAGGTAAACCCGGTCAAAAAATAGAGCCGGATCCATTCCAGAAGCACGAACCCTCCTGCCAAAGCAATGCACTGGAATTGGGAGATTTTTTTTTCAGGATTCAAAAGAATCGAAAAAAGGCCGAATTGAACACCGAGCCCGAAAAGCAAAAAGGCATAAACCCCGAGAATCATCGGCCCCATATACTGGGTCGAAGTCATCCAAGAAAGTTGAATGGCATGGACTGCAACGAACCAAGCCAGAGAGAGATAAAACCTTGAGAGGCGCTTCGGATATCGGAGCATGGCCTTCCAAAAAAGGGCATACCCTCCAGCTGCTGCTAGAAGTCCGGCTTCGGGAATCCATGCAGGCTGGCCGAATCCCACAAGCACAAAACTGATGATGAGATATACCCAAATTTTAATAAATCTCGAAAAAGAGCCCTGTAAATTCTGAATTTTATCATGGCATCTTCGAAAATGCGTCATCTTCCTCTTTTCTTGATCCGGAAACGCCTCCATGAGCTCCATGGAGGATTACGACTAGAAGACCGCCTAAGATGGCGACATCCCTCAGGAATAGAGCGATTTGCAACTCCCGTTCACTCCCTTCGACAAACCAAAAGTGCTGCATGAGAATCGTAGTGGGGATGAGAACGATGGCCAAAAAGGCGGCTCCCAATTTCTCTCTGATTCCGAAGAGAAGAAGGAGTCCTCCTAGGATTTCAAGAAAGGTGGCGGCCATGAGGATCACCGGAGCCCAGACTACTGCAGTCTCAAAAAAAACCTTAAGGCTTTCGGAAGCGACCGTGTGGATCTGCCAATCCCCCACGACAGTCAGCAGCCGTTTCTCCATCGCTTTCCAATAAAAGATTTTATTGATCCCTGAAGCGAGAAAAATCGCGCTGAGGAACAACCTGGCCAAACCGGCTAATGCCGCCCGTAGGATTCTCATAACCGTAGGATGGCAGATCGGGTTATATTTTTCTAGCGGAAGAGGCCGCAATCAGGGTAAACTGGATATCCCATGGCCACCCCGTATTGCGACCATCATATTGCTTCTTTTCTTTCCCAGTATGCCTTAGGCAAGTCTCCTTTGGATATGGCATTGGGAGGATATTTCAAAGCCCATAAAAGCCTCGGCTCACATGACCGAAAAATCATCGGCGATGCAGTCTACGGCATGGTCCGATGGAAAACGCTTCTCGACTATCTCTGCCCCATTGCCACTCCTTTGGAGCGATACCGGTTTTATAAAAATCTAGACAACTCGATTCTCTCCAACCCTTCGATCCCTGAAGCGGCCCGTCTTGGAGTCACGGAATTCCTGTTCGAGCGCTTGGTCCGGGACTTTGGCAGGGCGGCGGCAAGGAGACTGTGCCAAACCCTCAATACATCCGCCCCGACCACCGTCCGGGCGAACCTCCTGAAAACGACCCGGGAGCACCTGATGGCCCTCTGGTCCGAGCACGAGGCGTCCCCCTGTCCTCAAGCTCCCCATGGCATCCGCTTCCCAAAACGCCTACCTCTTTTTTCTTTCCCGGAGTTCAAGCAAGGGCTTTTCGAAGTCCAGGATGAAGGGAGCCAAATCGTCTCTTCCCTGGTTGCAGCAGGCCCCGGGGACGCGGTCCTCGATTTCTGCAGCGGATCGGGAGGGAAAACTCTCGCGATCGCTCCGGGGATGGAAGGACGGGGACAGATCTACCTCCACGATATCCGAGCGCCAGTTCTTCTCGAGGCAAAAAAGAGGCTGAAGCGCGCAGGAGTCCAAAACGCCCAATTTCTTGAGCCGGGGCACAAACAACTCTCCCGTCTCAAAAAAAAATGCGATTGGGTGCTGATCGACGTTCCTTGCAGCGGCACCGGGACGCTTCGACGCAATCCGGACCAGAAATGGAACCTCGATGCCGCGATGCTCCAGCGCTTAACCGAAGAACAAAAAAAAATCGCTAAAGAGGCCATCGCCTACTTAAAACCGGGAGGGAGGCTTGTCTATGCGACTTGCAGCATCCTGGCGGAAGAGAACCAAGCCCAAGTTGACGCCCTTCTTGACGCCCTTCCTCTTGTCCTCGACCGTCCTCCGCTTGCTCTGCTTCCTGAAGAAGGAGGAATGGACGGCTTCTTCGCCGCAGTCTTTAGAGACTGTCCATGAACCGCATTTTAGTCGATCTCTTAGAACGGATCTGTAAAAAAATAACACCTATGTTATAGTGGCTACCATCATGTATAGATATCTCCTTTTCGCCGCTCTTCCTTTGATTGCACAGATGCCCCCTCTCGACTTTGCAGATAACGGGAAAAAGATCGCCGTTCAAAATACGATTCTTGCCAAAGTGAACGGAACGACGATCTCCATGTTGGATGTGAAAAAAAAGATGGATATGCTCTTCTATCAACACAATGCCAATTTGAGCCATTCCAATGCCGCCCGATACCAGTTCTATGAGAAAAGCTGGCGCCCTATTTTAATGGAGATGATCGACAACGAGCTCATCCTAGCTGATGCCGAGGAAAAAGAGGTGAAGATCTCCGATGCGGAGATCCGCGAAACTCTAGAATCTCGTTTCGGTCCCAGCGTCCTTACCACTCTCGACAAAATCGATTTGGCTTACGATGAAGCATGGAAATTGCTGAAAAAAGAGCTCATCGTACAGCGAATGAGCTGGTGGTTTATCCAATCGAAAGCCATTCAAAGCGTCACGCCTCGGTCCATCCGCGATGCCTATCAGAGTTTTCTTCAGGAACATCCACCCTATCAGGAGTTCAAATATCGGATCGTATCGCTCCGCGGCGAGAATCTGGAAGCCCAAGCTAAGGAGATTCGCCAACTCCTGGCGGAAAGCGGCAACAGTCCCGAACTCCTCCAACTCGATCCTTCGATTCAGGTTTCCTCCGAATTCACAGCTTCCGACCTAGAGATTTCCGAATCCCACCATTCCGCTCTCTCCTCTTTATCTCCTGGCAGCTATAGCCTACCGGTTTTCCAAAAGAGCCGAGCCGATCATAAAACGATCGCGAGGATCTTCTATCTCATCGACAAAAGCGACCACCCTGCTCCTGTATTTAACGACCTATCCTCCAGTTTGCGCGATCAACTCATTCAGAAAGCAATGGTCCAGCACTCTCAGAGCTACGTCTTAAAACTGAGGAAACATTACGGTTTCGATACCGGTTTTCTCAAAGAAAAACTCCCTGAAGATATGCATCCCTTTTCCCTTCAGTAAGACCTGAGACATCTTGCGTAGCTTCAGTATGTATTACCATGCATCTTTCAGAACTTTTATCGTTCTTGGAGCAAATAGGCCGCCGTCCCAACCGGGGTCTTTCTCAAAATTTTCTCATCGATGAGAATGTAGCCTTAAAAATTGTCCGAACTGCCGCTGTCGTTCCGGGCGATGCCGTCTTGGAGATCGGACCTGGACCAGGAGCCCTCACCTCGCCTCTTCTCGCCGCGGGCGCCAAAGTGATGGCTGTAGAAAAAGATCCCGTTTTCGCCCGCGAACTGGGTCGGTTGCAAACTCCAGATGAACGACTCTTTTCTTTCCATGCCGATTTTCTCGAATTTCCTCTCAGCGGGTTGCCATTGCATCCCCCTCTGAAAGTCGTCGCCAACCTTCCCTATCACATCACTACCCCGATCCTCGAAAAACTCCTAGAACACAGAGAGCTCTTTTCGACCTTCACAATCATGGTCCAAAGCGAACTTGCCGACCGGATGTCTGCATCCGCCGGCTCGAAGGATTTCAGCTCCTTGAGCCTATTTCTTCAATTCCACACCTCGATCATCGCTTCGTTCAAAGTCGCCGCTTCCTGTTTCTATCCAAAACCCAAGGTCGACTCGAAAGTAGTCCAGCTCGCCCTGCGCCCTCCTCCTCTCAAAGAAAGCGCCCCCTTTTTCGCCCTGATCCGGCGCGGCTTTCAGCAGCGGCGCAAAATGCTCCGCGTCTCTCTCCAATCCTTCTACCCCGTCAAATTCTTGGAAGAGGCACTTCTTGCCTCTGGAGCGAAAGGCGACGCCCGTCCTGACGCCCTCTCGCTAGATCAGTGGCTTGCCTTTTACCATGCACTTACTGATCAAAAATAATCTTCGGAATCTTCGATCTATAGGGAGCAAGTCATTCACCGGAAGAAGTGGATGACGGTGTCTTTCAAGACGAAAAACACTGTGCCTTTTACTTCCGTTTTAGCAAATAAGTTCCCCGTCGCAAGCAAATCTCCTTTCTCATTGACGATGCGCACTTCTCCTACCTTCTGCCCTTTTTTGATTGGAAGGCGGGGGGAGTCCCAGTGGACGAAAGCGCGGGCATTGGGCTCTTCCGAAGGGAAATAGGAAATGAGCAATTCGCGGTCGAGAGCCGCCGTCAATTCGATTTTCGCTCCGGGAACTTGTCTTGAGAAAATGTTTTCGGGACCGAAAAGGCGGCGGATCTCTTTTGCCTCGGCGAAAGCCGTCTCGAAAAGACGGATCGCATCGGCATATCGATCCGCAGTATTCGCAGTCCCCATGACCGCTGCGATCAGCATCCTTCCCTCATGGACCGCCGCAGCGACCAGAGTGTTTTGCGCATCCAAGTGGAACCCGGACTTTACGCCGATCGCCTTCGGATAATGAAATCTCCCCGGTTTTAGGAGCTGGTTCATCTGCTTCAATTCAGACGGACCTTGCTTGTTGCTCTTCGGCTTCATGTAGGAAAGCTTGGAAACCACTTCGCGGAATTTCGGAATCTTGAGAGCTTCCTTCGTCATCCAACAAAGATCGAAAGCAGTCGTGATATGCTCCGGATGATGGCATCCATGAGGATTCAAATACCGCGTCCCGTTGCAACCGATCCTTTTTAGGTACTGGTTCATCTCCTCGACAAATCCCGGCACAGTCCCGCAGAATCCTTCGGCCATCACGTTCGCTGCGTCATTGCCGGAAACAAGCATCAATCCATGGAGAAGCGCATCCACTGTGAGCATCTCTCCTTCCCTTAATCCCATGCGCGTTCCGTCGCTATACCACCAATAGGGCGGGTAGTCCCCGTTTTTGTTGAGCGGCCTCATCCTGAGGCTTTCCGCGGAAACCTTCATCATCAGATCAAGGGGAGGCCGCTTCTCCGCTAAGATGAAAAGGGCGGTAGCGATCTTTGTAGTACTCGCCGGGTAGATCGGAGCGTAAGGGTGCTTTCCGTAAAGAACAGCTCCAGTTTCGGCGTTCATCAACGTCGCTGAGCCAGCCTTCACCTCCACCTGCAGCGGTTTTGCCGCGAGCGAGAATGAAATGCAGTACAGAACAAAAAAACGGATAGGTATAGAGAGCCAGTTGCAAAACTCGCTTTCTTGCACAAATTCGATGATCGCAAAGTCGGTTCGGTGTTTCGCAAATCGATTATATGCAAATGAGTATAGGCGATTTGCGAAAAATCCGAATCCGACGCAGCGAGCGCGAATTTGGGCCGAAATGGAGTTTTGCAACTGGCTCATAGCCATCATCCCACAAGAAAATAATTCTAGAGAAGTCGATGGATGCGGGCAATTAGATTTTGGTTTCTTTCCATTTCTGACCGGAACTCTCAACTTGACAACTTTTTTCTAATCTCATACACTGAGGGAACGGTGGAATTTCCCCAAAAAGGAGGAGTCATGTTGAATCCGATGAAGATCGAAGAAACCTATCGGGAGTTCACAAACGACCTTTCCCATTGGGCCCATGATGGCATCCTGAGCATCGATCTCCAAACGCTTTACGACCAAGGACTCCTGGAGTGCCTGCAGGAAGACAACGGGGATCCCGAAGATTTAACGCAATATTTCCACGTTATCGAAAGCGTTGAAAAAGTAACCCTCTTCAATGAACAGTTCATCATATGGATCATTCCTAAAATGGAAAGCGAACAACCTACGACCTTTGTGATGATCGCCCTCAACCATCCAGAGAAAGCGACCCTAGAAATTGTGTTCACGACCCGCGGCGTCTACAACACACCCCGCTACGTACTTAAAGTGCTGCAGCACTTCCTTCTCGATATGTTGGAAACCGAAGCGACCCTTACTTCATTTGAAAAAAACGCTTAGGATAGGTTCTTGGAACCTATCCTAAAAGCGGGTTCTGTCGACTTTCGGGTTCTTTTGAACCGATTTTCGATTCAAATTTTGGGGGCATATATACTTGTCGATATTGCCCACAAATTTTGAACTCGAAAAGCGGCCAAAATAATCCCGAAATGCGACGAACCCCGGTTTTAGGATAGGTTCTTAATCATGATCAGCACGTTCGCGTCTTTTTCTCTTCTGTAGATAAGCTCGTCCATGAACTGCCGCATGAGAAAAATCCCTAAGCCGCCCGTTTCCCTATCTTCCAGAGGAGCTTGCGGATCGACGCTCGGCGCATTGACCAAAGGATCGAACGGAGGACCCCAATCGCGGACGACTATTTCGACATGTCCGGGACTCCATGTTAAGCCGATTTCGACTTTCCCTTCCCGTCCCGCGTATCCATGGCTGATGACATTCACCAATGCCTCTTCCGAAGCAAGCTCGATCCTGCGGACCGCCTTCGCTTCGATCCCTTTTTTGGCAAGGCGCACCCGCACCCATTCGAGAATTCGATGAAGTTCTTGAATCTCAGCGGAAAAGACAGCTTTTTCACTCATTAGACCTCTTGCGTAACTGATGCTTCGTCGCTTTTGGGGATTATTTTGGCCGATTTTCGTTTTTTTTGCAGGGGTAGTATACGAATGTTGATACAACCCCTGCAAAAAAATCGAAAAACTCGGCTCAAAAGAACCCGAAAATCGACAGAAGATTAGTTATGCAAGAGGTCTTTATACCAAATATCAGAAATAACGTTGGGTTTGGCAAGGAAGCTGCACAAATTTTTTGTCTGGAACGAGTGACCATTGCCAGCATGGCAAGGCACGAGTGAAGACGAAAAATTTGTTGCAGAGCTGACGTAGCCAAACCCAACGTTATTTCTGATATTTGGTATTAGACCTACCCCGCGTTGAAAACCCAGCATCAAGAGCCGGGGTCAAGTCATTGGTATATAGCGTCGACGATTTTCTTGGCGATCTGGGCATATAGAGGCCTCATGGCCGCCTCCTCCGCGGCTTCGCTCGATTCGAGCTGCCCTAAGGAGAAAGGCAAAACCACCTGCGAGACTCCATTCGGCCCGATAAAAACGAGATCTTGGATCGAATCGCCATCGACATAGTCGAAATCCGCATACCCCTCGATCCGGAAAGGACCGCAGGCAATCTTATCGGATTGAGACTCATAAAGCGCCGCCTCGACGATCATCGTTTTTCTCCGCTCCGAAGCGAGGAGGTTTTTCTGGCTCTCCCCACTGATCTGCTGCCGGTCCCGCCGATAGCCGATCGTCTGCCCTTCGGCCGAAGCGATCGATACTTGGAGCCGATAATCCGCTTCCCATTGCCGAACTTCGCCCACCCCCGAAACGGCTAGCGCCCGCACGATCTCTCCGGTAAAAGACCCGTCCGCATCTCCGGCAACGTAAGGGACTGAAATTGTGTGGCGTCCTCTTTCCAAAGGAAATTCAGGCTGCCAGCGGTATCCGCAACCGGCCAACACCAGCAAGAATAGGAATAGACATCCAAAGGGTCGAATCAGAGTGGCTCCGAGGGGAAAAGAGGCAGAGCGCATGGAACTCTTGCTCCTCTTGCTGTCGATCGTCAAAGATTGCCGGAGTCCTGGAGGCTTTCCAATCTCTCTTTGGCTTCGGATGCGGCTTTTGTATCCGGGTACTTGGACAAGACATTGGAATAGTAAATGATGGATGCCGGCGTTTTTTTCGTCTTTTGGAAAAAGCGGCCCGTTTCCATCAAGTGCTCGGCGAAGATTTCCTGCATTTCAGCAACATCTTTTTCCGCTTCGGCGATCCGCCCCTCGCGAGGGAAGGCGAGCCGGAATTTCCGTAAGTTCACGTCGGCAAGATCCAAGAGAGCAGGATCCAGGCTTTTTTCGCGGCATTGCATCAAATAGGCGTGGCTCTTTTCGACAAATCCTTGAGCGGCTAAATCGTGCTTTGGAAACCGCCGGATCAAAAGGTCGAGGGTCTCCAAACTCGGCTTATAGTCTTCGAACTTGGTTTGAATCTCCGCTTTGCCGAGCAGCGCTTTGGCGGCGATCTCGTCATGTGGGAGGCCTGAGATCACTTCTTCGTAAATCTGCAAAGCGTCTTCTTCTCCCGAAACGATCTTTGGCAGCTTGTGAGAGCCAAAGAGCGGCTTTTTCATCCCTTTGCGGTAGCTTTCGGCGATATGGAATTTGTAGTGGATCGTTTCTTCGAAATGCTTCGGAGAAGCCGAATGGTTCAAATAGGCGGTAAACCGCTCGTTGGCCAACTCCAACTGCCCTAGTTTATAGTAGGCCTCGCCGATCAGGAAGGCGGTCTCCTGGGCAAATGGGCTCTGGGGGAAGTGGTAGGAAATGATTTCAGCGTAATCGATGGCAGCCCACCAATCACCCTCCCGGATCGCTTCCTGAAGGTAGCCGTTGAACTCAAGGACGGAGGGCCCCTCCTCGTCCCAGATGAGCTCTTGTTCTTCGAGGGCCGAAAGAGAAAGGATAAAAGAGAGTGGGTAAAGAATGTATTTACGCATAAGCCAAAGAGTTCAAAAGAATAGCCTAGGGGATAGGCCGGATTGACGTCAAGAGGCTGCTTCGAGGGCGTTATTCGGATAGGTTCTTAGAAGCTGGACGGCGCAGGCTTATTTTTTTTGAAATCTTTTCAATATTGAACCAGCGGCTAACATCACGACACCCCCCACCCTTCGGGGAGTCATCAAGCTCATTAAGGGGGGGATTGCTGCGATAACTGTAGGTGCGACTGCTTTGATGCCGATGCCTGTCGCTCCTAGCGCAAGCACTCCTACAGCTGTTGCTACAAAAGGATGGGACACTGCATGCCGGATCATTTCAAGCTTCGGATTTGCGTATAACTTGCTAAAAAATCGAACCGTTTGATTTCTATAAGTATTGGCCTTGTAATAGGCTTTAGCCAAAGGAGTATCAAAGTTGGTAAATTCACCTTTGTCAAAATCCACATCCGCTCGCAGTCTTTCTTCGGAGTTCTTTAATTTAGCAACTAAACCATTGATTTTGTCTAACTTGCTGGAGACTCTCTGCCGATTTACCATATAGCGAGCCCTTTTATCTGGATCTGATGCACTCTTGCCAAGTCCATCTACCAAAATAGCCAGAGATTCACTTCTTAGATCTTCCGCTAGCTTTTCCAGGCGTCGCAGCTCCTGACGCTCTTCAGCTGGACGATCCTCAGGCATAATGAAAAAATGGAGCCGAGCTACCTGCAGGCTTTTCTGGAAAAATCTTTCCAGTATCCCATCGGCATCTTTTACCCGCTTATTCACCGCTTTCTCAAAGTTCGCGATCTCGCGATCAATGTCAATGTCCAGAGATTTCTTTTTCGGTGTAATCACACGACTGAATTTCTCAAAATAGTTTCTCTCGGCTTCCAAAGACGAAGTCGACGAAACCGTTGTACGATCTGCTAATCTATCGAGCATTACAGCATGGGTATCTTTGACCAACTTCGTCCGCTCGCTTGCATATCGATCCCATTGCCATGTGGATTCCCAGTGAGCGCCCGCTCTGTCTGTTAATTCTCTTATCCGAGATATTGATGCCACAAAAACGCCTATTCTTTATTTTATTTATTATAATTATAACTAAAAATATAATTAATATCAAATATTTTTATTAATGGGATATATATAATCGAATGTTAGAGAATTAGAGAAGAACTACGAATTTTGCACTCGAAAAGCAGCCAAAATAATCCCGAAATGCGGCGAACCCTGGTTTTAGGACAGGTTCTTAAAGACTGTTATTAACCCGCTGGTCAAAAAAGAGACAAGATGCGCCGCGAGGCACAGCAAAACCGAAGGGGCGAAGCCCCCGGTCTGACCGAGGAGCACCATTGCCAAAAGGCAAGAGCGACGAGGAAGATCGATTTGGCAAAGCCGCAGCCAGTAGGTTGTCTCTTTTTTGGTCAGCGGGTTAATAACCCGGGGGGGGGTATTCTCAAATGATTTCAAAAGTTGGAAATAGGATTAAAAAGAAAGAATCGAGAGGGCAGAAAGCCCTCTCGATTGGGGTGTGGATTCATACCGGTTTTAGTCTTTGTCTATCCACCAGTTCACGGCTCTCATAGCGGCAAAGTGGGCGATCGCAGCTAGACCCAGCAATGCAACCGTTCCTGTCCCCTTAGGCAGCTGTCCTCCGCCTAAGTAATGGAAGCCTAGATACTCCACCCCCATTAAAGCCGCATTCAAAGCTACTTCACCCGGACTGGGAACGCCATTTTTAAGCCCTTGTTTTATATAATGTTTAGCACTCTTCTCTCGTTTCTCTCTCCGAAGCACTGGCAAGCCTAAATTAATAGAAAGAGTATCCAAACGAGCCTGGGTCTCTTCGGACAGTTCCTTGGCTGTTGTCCACATATCATGGTAGAAGGCATCAAAAGAATTCTGAGTTGAATAAGTGTGAGCATCTGCATTGCACAAACTCAGAAGTACTTCATCAGTTAATTTTTCCAATGCTTTTTGGTAAGTTTTAATATTCGAATTTATTATAGCAATTTCTGGCGTTCCTGTGAAAACAGTCAGAGCAGTAACGGCACTCATCTGCTGTTTGGCATAGGCATTTGCTTTGTCTTTAGCGAAGTTAGCCACGCTCTTTGCAGTCGAATGCGGAACATTAACACCATCCAGCGTCGCGCCATTGGTTGCATTAATCTGTGCATGTGCAGCAACAGCGGGAGTCCAAGTAATACCAAACCTTCTAACGGCATTAGCTGGAGCAACTGCATTAATGAGAGCATTACCAAGGATCACTCTACCTACTTCCTCGGCAAGTTCACGCTCTAGAGATCCTTCATCATATCGGTTCACAATCCCGGTCACAACGCCATCTATGACAACTTTAGCACCATTGCTATTAGCAGCTTCACATGCTTGCTCGTAAGCGCAAGTAACAGCTCTGGAGATTTCTTCTGCCATTTGAGCTTTCAATATAGCCCGTCGATCACCATCCTTTATTGTTGGAATAGGTACACGATTAGTTACCAAGGTCATTCTCATAGATTCAAGCTGTGTAATGTTCCCTTGCAAAGCTATGATTTCATCTTTACATTTACTAAGCGTTTTCCCAGGCTTGTCCTGAAATGCATTGATCCTCTTAAATGTTTTTTTCATATTCGCATCTGGAGCTGGAGCATGTGTAGCGATCTGATGCAATGCACCATCTCTGGCCTCTTCTACGAGCTTACGCCTTTCTGCCCAAGAATATGGAACTCTGAATATACACCATCCATTAGCTCCCCAAGCCTTACTAACACCATCCATCGACCTTGGAATAATATTCCACGACCAGTTTCTGGTTCTCAATTTCTTTCTCGCCACATCGAGGGTTATTGGACCACCGCCGCCGCCGCCTAAAGCTGGCTGCACTGCTGGTAATCTTCCGCCTATACTAAATCCTGTCATATACTTTCTCCATTTTTTATTAAAACTATTTCTGTTTTTCTTACACAATTATATAACAATTCTAATTAATTTTAAACAAAAAAAATAAAAAAACAAAAAATTAATCACAAAATTTACGGGATAATAATTAACATGTTTAACAAAAACGTTTTACAAAAAAATATTAATATTTAATAAAATATTTACAATAATTTTAGCGCCGAAATTATACCGAAATGACTTCAAAAGTTGGGAATCTGCAATGGAGGAGCCTCTTTGAACCTATCCCACTCATAAGTTTCAGTCGATTTTCGGGATTATTTTGAGCTTTGTCGAATTCAACTGATTAACACGCTGGTCAAAAAAGAGACAAGATGCGCCAGCGGGGCATAGCCAAATCGAAGGGGGCGAAGCCTCCGGTCTGACCGAGGAGCACCATTGCCAAAAGGCAAGAGCGACAAGGAAGATCGATTTGGCAAAGCCGCAGCCAGCAGGCGGTCTCTTTTTTGACCAGAGGAGTAATTAAGTGGCTAATAATTAAATCTTTAAAATCGACAATTTATATAAGTTTCTGAATATCAGGAAGATAAATCTTTATGGCCTTTTGACTCCAAAAGCTCTGGATCATAGCTGAGAGTTTCAAGTGGAGGAGTAGATAGCCTCTCAACCTCGTTGCATGCTTCGATCAATCAGACAGCTTCTTAGAACCTGTACTAAAACCGGGGTTCGTCGCCTTTTGGGATTATTTTGACCGCTTTTCGACTTCAAAATTTGGGGGCAATATCGACAAGTATATATGCCCCCAAAATTTTGAATCGAAAATCGGCTTAAAAGAACCCGAAAGTCGACAGAACCCGGTTTTAGTACCGGTTCTTATAGGTTGTTGTAGATCAAAGGCACTGCGGCGATTAGAGTCCCAATACCATAAGTGATTGCAGACCAAGATGGATCAATGCCATAGGCTGCGGCGCCATAGTATCCGGCAGCGGCGATTGCCAAGCCTGCCGGGATAGAAAGCAAATAAGCAGCCTTCGTTATGTTCAAGCGGCGCGGATCACTGGCATAAAGAGCTTTTATTGTAATTTCTTGCATGGCCTTCGTATGCCGGTTGCCTAGATTTCCAGCCGTGTTGTAGAGCTGACTGACCGCTTTGCGGTGCTGGGCAAAGGTTGCGAGGTCTTTGAATGGACTCTTCTTGGAAGCTGTTTCGCGTTTAAAAAGGAGATCTTGGATCTGCTCAACAATTCTTCCAATGTTCCTTGAATCCTCATCGGCTGTCCTTGAGATCTCAGCGTATTCCTTGCTGAACACAAATTTCTGCTGCTCCGCAGAAGTTAGGGAGAGGAATCGTTTCCGTATCGCTTTGGAGGTTTCTTCCAAATGGATAACAGCCGCCTTTACAGCCTCTACCTTATCGCGAACCTCTTCGAACCCCTCGAGGGTTGGCGACACTTTTTTGCTGAGAGACCGATAAAAATCACATTCTTCTTGAGTCACATCCTTGCTAATGCTCGTTAGCTGGAGAGCCTCGTCAACGATTTCAGCAATTTTTGCTTGGTCCGGTTGAAATCCATACCCATAAGCCTGATCCAATTCGCTTTTCAAAACCGCAAAGAATTCAGAACCAACTGCTTTAGAAACCATAAATAATATCTCCTACATTTTTAATTAGAACTGATTATAACAAAAAATAGTGTTGTTTAAAACAAAATATAGAATTATGGGATTTTTTAGTTGCAGGAAGCTAATTATTTATGTGAAGTAAAAATTTTAATGCAGATAATTTCTCGTAAAGGGCGCCATGGGATTTAACGCCCCATTGGGCATCGATGGAGACGGTCCCGATGCAGCGATTACCTGTTAGGAATTGGAGTTCGACGGTCGACTTTCCGGGATATTCTCGGAAGATGTCTTTGAGCGCCAGGATGCCGCTTAAGCTAAGGCGGTCGGCGTCCAGCTTCAAAACGAGATGTTTCATCTCTTCCTTCTGAGGAGGCGATTCCTCTTTCTTTTCTTTCTTCTTCCATTTGGCCTCAGGGGCTTTGGACGACATTTTCAGGCGATCATAAAGATCGTCGAGGACTTTCGCTTTGGCTTCATCCAGTGTGGTCAGATCTTCCAGGCCCTTAGCCGAGAGCTGGAGGGCATTCTCCTTTTTTTCAATCTGGAGGACAGCATAGAGGAGCTGATTTTCTTTCAGCAGCGGGGCTTTTTCCTCGAAGAGTTCAGGCCAGATGGGAAGCTCGAACCGTTCGAGTCCATCCCCTACATTCAAAATAGCGAATTTCTTCTGGCTTTTCGAGGAGATCTTGATGGACACGCTTTCCACGATAAAAGCGGCGCGCAAGATCGCTCCGCTCGGAAGCAGTTCGAGGTCCTTGAGCGGAACGCAAGAGAGCTTCGAGAGAAGGTTGCGGTAGCTTTCCATCGGATGGCCGGTAAGATAAAAGCCGAGGAGCTCCTTTTCGCGTTGCAGCGACTGGATCGGAGAAGACTTTTGCAAGACCGGCGGCCGGTTAGCGAAAGGATCGTTCGTTTTCTCGATCAGGGAAAAGAGGTTGATGATGCCGAGGGAAGATTCTTTTTGTTCGCGGAATGCTTGTTCGTACATCGCTTCGACGCTTATCCGGAGTTCATCGCGGCTCCAGCCGGTGAAATCGAAGCAGCCGGCGTCGCAAAGAAGCTCGATCTGCTTTTTCCCGACGCGGGTTTTATCGATCCTCTGAACAAAATCGTAGAGGCTTTGGAACTGCCCCCCCTTTTTTCTCTCTTCGAGGATATGGTCGACGACGGCTTGGCCGATCCCTTTGATTCCCGACATGGCGAAACGGATGCCGTCGGGCGTTGCAGTGAATTCATTGGCGGCTTGATTGATATCGGGAGGAAGGACGGCGATGTGCATCGCGCGGGCTTCGCCGATGAATTTCGCGACTTTGGTCAGATCGTCGAGATCGCAGGTCATGAGCGCAGCCATCCACTCTTTGGGATAGTTGGCTTTGAAGAAAGCGGTGGCATAAGACAAATAGGCGTAAGCCGCGGCATGGGACTTGTTGAATCCGTAAGAGGCAAACTTTTCGATCTTGTCGAAGATGCGTCCCGTGGTTTCAGGGTCGATGCCTCTTTGCTCCGATCCGGAGAGGAATTTTTCCCGTTGTCGCGCCATCTCCTCTTTGTCTTTTTTGCCCATCGCGCGCCTGAGGACATCGCCCTCCCCGAGCGTATAACCGGCCAGAGCGCTTGCGATCTGCATCACCTGCTCCTGATAGACCATAACGCCGTAGGTTTCGGAGAGGATTTCTTTCATGAGAGGGTGGTCGATCTCGATCGCTTCTCGGCCATGCTTGCGGTTGATAAAAGAGGGGATCATGTCCATCGGGCCGGGGCGGTAGAGGGCGCCGACGGCGATGATCTCTTCGAACGTGTCGATATGGAGTTGTTTTGCGAGATCCTGCATCCCTCCCGACTCGAGCTGGAATACGCCGAGGGTTCTTCCTTGGTTGAGAAGGTCGAAAGTGGGTTGGTCGTCAAGGCGCAGGTTGGCCCAATCGATCCGCTGCCCGGTGCGGATGGCGATTGCATCGACGCACTTTTGGATGGAGGTTAGGGTTTTCAAGCCGAGAAAGTCGATCTTGAGCATCCCGACGCTTTCGACGGGCTTCATCGCGTACTGGGTAACGGCCATTTCAGAGTCTTTGGCTGTGCAGATCGGAATATGGTCGGTAATCGGATGGGCAGAGATGATGAGCCCGGCAGCGTGGGTGCTGGTATTGCGGATCGATCCTTCGGCTTTTTTAGCCATCTCGAGGACGCGGCGCGCCTCTTCGTCGGTTTCCATGAGCGAAGTCAATTGAGGATCGATCTGGAAGGCCTTTTCCAAAGTCATGGTCGGATCTTCAGGAACAAGAGCGGCGATGTCGTTGACTTTGGAAAGAGGGACGTTTAGGACGCGGCCCACGTCGCGGATCGCCATCTTCGCTTTCATCGTGCCGAACGTGATGATCTGGGCTACTTTTTCTTTGCCGTATTTGGCGACGACATAATCGATCACCTCCTGCCGCCGGTCCATGCAAATGTCGACGTCGATATCAGGGTAGGAAATGCGTTCGGGATTGATAAAGCGCTCGAAGAAAAGATGAAAGCGGAGCGGCTCGATGTCGGTGATGCCGATGAGATACGAGATAATCGAACCGGCGGCGGACCCGCGCCCCGGTCCCATTGGAATGCCGCGCTTTTTGGCCCAGGCGATGAAATCGTAGACGATGAGCATATAGTCGCTCATCCCTTTCGATGTGAGGATGCCGAACTCATATTCGAACCGTTCAAGGACCACTTGCTTGGGATCGCGGCCGGGAACTTTCTTCCGGACCACATCGAGTGTTTCGGGCGTATAACGCGTTTCGACCCCTTTGAGGCAGAGATCGCGCAAGAAATTTTCGGCCTCCTTCAGACGCTCCGTTTTTGCAACTTCTTTCTTCCCTTCGAGAGAGGGCGGGATGAAGACCGGATAGTGCTTCGTTTTGAAATCGAGTTCGCACTTGCATTTTTCCGCGATGCGGACCGTCTCGTCGATCGCTTGCGGCAAGTCGGCGAATAGAGCGCTCATCTCTGCAGGAGATTTGAAGTAGAGTTCGTGAGTGGGAATCGCTTCCCTTTTCGGGTTCGGGGCCTTATTTTTCGGGTTCCCTTGGCTATCGCGCTCCCAGATCTCGCAGGGTTCGCCTGATTGGATGTTGAGGAGGATTTCATGAGCTTTCCAATCGTCCCGCTCGATGTAATGGATATCGTTGGTAGCGACCAGCGGGATCTTGAGCGTTGCCGAGAGATCCACAAGTTTCCGATTCGTTTTTTCCTGATCCGACGCATAATTGCGCATCTTTTGAATCAGCCAGCTTTCTCGATCGGATCCGTCTTCGCGGATCAAATCTTCTCTCAGGGGGTGCCGTCGGATCTCGAGATAAAAATCTTCCCCGAAAAGATCTTGATACCATTGAATCTCTTGCAGAAGCGCTGCTTCGTTCCCATGCAAGATCCGGTAGCCTATAGGTCCATCGAGATGGCCGGAAAGGCAAATCAGCCCGCCAGCATGGGCTTGCAAGATCTCTTGATCGATCCTGGGCTGATAGTAAAAACCTTCCAAGAATCCGGCCGAGGAGAGTTTGCACAAATTGCGGTATCCTTCAATCGATTTCGCGAGCAAAACGACCGGAAATCCATTTGGGATGCCGACCGCTTTCTTTTTCTCGAGGCGCGATCCAGGAGCCATCCAAATTTTGCAGCCGAGGATGGGTTTGATGCCTGCGGCTTTACATGCTTTGTAGAAATCGACGGCGCCGTAAAGGTTTCCCTGATCGGTGATGGCAAGCGCTGGAATGGAATAGTTCGCGGCTTTTTCCGCCAACGCGGATACGGACGCAGTGGAGTCGAGGATCGAGAACTGGGAATGAACGTTAAGCGGGATCCAAGTCATTTTTGCAAAGTATATGTGATCTCGCAGTTTTTATTATACCGCGACCGCTCATCTTGAGTGAACTTAGTTGGCAGAGTCAGGGGTTGGCTCGGGGACTTTCTCAGGTTCCGTTTTCGGATTCGATTTGACCGACCAGAGGGGCAAAATCAACAGGGAACCGACCAGGCTGCAAACGCCCAAAGTAAGAAGAAAACTGTCCCAGCCCCATTCTTTGATTACAGCGCCCAATGGACCTCCGGCCACTGCGGCTCCTAGATAGGAGAAACAGCCTGCGAAGCCAGTGGCGGTGGCAGCGGCTTTCTTATGGGAAAGTTCTGCGGCGGCAAGTCCGATAATGCTTTGCGGACCGAAGATTAAAAACCCGAAGAGGAATAGGAAGGTGGCATCGAGGATCGGCCAAGTGACCGTCACTGCCTTGAATGCGAAAAGGACGCCGATGATGGCCATGGTAAAAAGGACATTGATCGGGTTGCGCTTGCCTTTGAAGACAAGATCGGAAATCCATCCTCCGGCCAAACAGCCCAAAAAGCCTCCGACTTCGAACCAACTCACGCAAAACCCTGCCTGAAGGTTGGAATAATGCTTCACTTCGATCAGATAGAGCATGCTCCAATCGTTGACAGCGGTCCGGATGATGTAGATGAAAAACGAAAAGAAGGCGAGAACCCAAATAAATTTATTGCGCAGGACATATTCCCAAAGAATTTCTTTGGTCGAAAGCTGTACTTTTTCAGGCACAGCCCTCTGATTGGGGTAGTCATCGCGGAATTTTTCGATGGCCGGGAGGCCGAGGGATTGGGGGGTGTCGCGCAGCCTGTTCATGATGAACAACCCAGCGGCGATGCAGAGGATGCCCGGTATGTGGAGCGCGGACCTCCATCCAAAATATTCGGCGCAGGCAGCGGCCAAGATCGGGATGAGCGCTCCGCCAAGATTATGGGAGGTGCTCCAAATGCTCCACCACCGGCCTCGCTCCGATTGGGAATACCAGTGGGTGAGGAGCTTGGCGCATCCAGGCCATCCCCAGCCTTGAAACCAGCCGTTCAGCCCCCAGAATACGGCAAAAGCCCAGAACACTGAAGACATGCCGAAAAGAAAATTGAAAATCCCAGTGAGAATCAAGCCGATCGACATGAAGTAGCGGGGATTCGACTTATCGCCGAGGATGCCGCTCAAAAACTTGCTGACCCCGTAGGTAATGCTCAGGACGCTGCCTAGAAGGCCGAGTTCGAACTTGGACAGGCCTAGCTCGGCTTGCATGGCCGGCATCGCAAAAACGAAACTTTTGCGGGTGAAATAATAGAACGCGTACCCGAAGTACATCGCATAGAAAGTTCTGAAACGCCAGTACTTGTAATTCTTTTTCACAAGAGACTGGTTCTGAATCTCTTCTATATAAGGAGCCGGCTTAAATAAATCGAGTACGCTCATAAAAAACCATGTTAAAGGGTATCTAGCCAATTGGCGAAAGTCAAGCGCCAAAAATATCCCTCAGGTGCTTCCGCGAAATCAAATCGTTCAAAATGAACGATTTGATTGTTTTTGCTCAAAAATTGAGCAAAAACTGCCATCCCGTATTGAATATCAGCAGTCTAACTGGACAAAGTCCAGTCTAACCACTAACTCAAAACCGTTTTAAATTTTTATCATTTTAAAATAAACATCGTTATATTATGTTAAAGATTGACAGAAGTCAGTTATTAACTTAACACGCTCGCAAACAAAAACAAAATAAAGAGGAGAAGGTATGAAAAGAAAAATGATGATGTGGAAAAGACAACATCGTCGAAAAAAAGCGATGATGGCGAAGAAAATCAACAAAATGAGCAAAGAACTGCATAAGATGGCCATGCATCTAAGACACATGTAATACCAAATATCAGAAATAACGTTGGGTTTGGCAAGGAAGCTGCACAAATTTTTTGTCTGGAACGAGTGACCATTGCCAGCATGGCAAGGCACGAGTGAAGACGAAAAATTTGTTGCAGAGCTGACGTAGCCAAACCCAACGTTATTTCTGATATTTGGTATAAGCTCGTGGCCAGTCTCTCATCAGAGGCCCAAGCTCTAAGAGGAGATATCGATGAGTTCTTCAAGAGGAGTCGGATCCGAGCCAGATCCGCTGGAGGCGTATTACCGCGTCGAGGAAATCGAGAGGCTCCGGTGGGAAGATCAAAAACGGAACAGAGGAGGGCCGCCGAAAGAACCTCCCGACGATAACCGAGGATTTGCCGCCTTCGTTCTCCTGTTTGTTGAAAAAGCATTGGATTACATCAAACAATCGGTCCGGAAAGGCGGGGGCGCCGCGACTCAGGAACCGGCGCGGGAGAACCTTTCCCTGATCAAAGCCGCTTTCGAAACAATGATGCGGGAAGACCGAAGCCAGGACGCCCAATTTCTCAAACAACTTTCCAATCTATGGCAAGAAACGCTCTCGCACAGCGTCGAGCTTGTTCAAATGCCCTGGACCAAACAATTGAAGAGATTGATCAAGGATATCGAAAGCTATCCGGAAAACGAGGAGCATACTTTTGGCTACTATCTCGATGAATATGCTGGCCAAAAATGGCTTCCCTTCCCTTACATGGAATTGATCCAAACGCTCCACCATCAACATGAGCTCGACCCATCGTCCAGCCTCCTGACTCGCTGGACCCGCATGATCGAAGAGATCTTGAATCGCGATTGATCTCGCGGTATACTGCCATCTATGCAGTTTCAAATTCCGAAAGGAACGTTCGATATCCTCCCTTATGGAACCGATGAGGCTTGGCGCCAGTCGGCTCTATGGCAGTATGTAGAAGGGATCATCCGCAACACCGCTGCCGATTACGGATACGGCGAAATCAGGACTCCCATTTACGAGCGCTCCGAGCTGTTCGACCGGGGGGTGGGAGAAACCTCGGATATCGTCTCGAAAGAGATGTTCACCTTCGAAGACAAAGGGGGGCGTTCGATCAGCTTGCGGCCGGAAGGGACATCTTCCGTGATGCGTTCGTTCGTTGAAAACCATATGGCTAACCTCGGCCCGGTTCATAAATTTTTTTACATCGGACCCATGTTCCGCTACGAAAGGCCCCAATCGGGCCGCTATCGGCAGCATCATCAGTTCGGCGTCGAGGCGATCGGTGTCGGAGCTCCGGAACAAGATGCTGAAGTGATCGACCTTCTGCTCCAAGTGTACCGCCGCCTTGGGATCCGGGGATTGAAAGTCCATATCAATACGGTAGGCGACCCCGCATCCCGCATAGTATTCCGGACGGCGCTGATGGAGTTCCTCCGCCCTCATTTGCCCAATCTTTCTCCTGACAGCCAGATGCGCTTCGAAAAGAATCCGCTCCGGATCCTCGACTCCAAAGACCCTAAAGACCGAGAAATTCTGCAAAGAGCTCCTTCGATTTTGGATTATCTTTCGGATGCAGCGAAAGAGCACTTCGAACAATTATGCCGCATCTTGGACAACCTTGGAATTACTTATCAAATCGATCCCAAAATCGTCAGAGGGCTTGATTATTACAACAAGACGGTTTTCGAAGTGATCTCGGAAAATCTCGGGGCTCAAAGCACGATCGGCGCCGGAGGGCGGTACGACGGATTGATCGGCTCATTCGACGGGCCTGATTTGCCGGGGGTCGGATTTGCGACGGGACTGGAACGAGTCTTGCAAGTAATGGCGGCTCAAGGGGCCAAAATGCCAAAAAATGGACACCCTTGCATCTATCTGATTCCACTTGGAAGCGAAGCTAGAGTCCAGTGCTTGCAGCTTGCCACAAAATGCCGTCATAACGGCATCCCGGCCGGAATCGAATTGAGCTCTCAAAAAATCCAAACCGCACTCCAGAACGCGGCTCGCCTCGAGGCGACTTATTGCGCCGTAATCGGAAGCGACGAGATGGCCAAAGGAGCGATGCAGCTCAAAACCATGGTAACAAGAGAGACGCGGGAAGTCCGTTTTGAAGAATTGCTCACATTTCTCCAGAAGGAGTCAGCTCATGCGCATCCTGTGTAGTTTTTTCTTTTGTATTGCGGCAGCTGCAAGCGCCAGCCCCGATCAAGCGAAAATGTCCGAAGCTCTAGGACATATGATCGGCAAAAACCTCCAATCTCTCGATGTTCCCCTCGACATCTCTGCGATAGCCAAGGGGCTTCAAGACGAAGCTGCGGGACTCTCTTCTCCCATGACTGAGGACGCGTGCGTCAAAGTTTTGATGAAACTGCAGGAAGAAAAAAAATTGAAGGAAGCTAGCGCCTTTTTAGATGCCAATAAAAAGCGGGAAGGCGTGATGGTTTTGGAAGGAGGCAAGCTCCAGTATGAAATTTTGAAAAAAGGGGAAGGCCAGCGGGTCCTATCTTATAATTCGCCCCTGGTCCGCCTGAAAAGCGAATCGGACAATGCCGAATGCATGGATGAGATCCTTGCTCTTGACGAAGCGATTCTCGGTCTGAAGCTCGGAATCATCGGAATGAGGGAAGGAGAGATCCGCAAACTCTACATCCATCCTGACCTCGCGCACCAGAAACAAAACGATCTCGATCCGCAAAGCTCGCTTCTCATTTTCGAAGTGGAAATTCTCGAGGCTGACGCGTCATCAGACGCTCACGCTGCATCCAATTCCGATTCCCTCCCGATCTTCCGCAATCTGGATGACGTACATCCTCTGAAACGCTAGGGTCTGTCATCAGTGAAAGTCATTCTCTACCAACCGCAAATACCTCAAAACACGGGAAATATCGTGCGTACATGCGCCGCTGCCGCATCGAGTCTCGTCCTCGTCCGTCCACTCGGCTTCAGCACGAACAATCGGCGCCTGAAACGAGCTGGGCTGGACTATTGGGAAGGGGTGGAAGTTGAAGAAATCGACGACTTGCATTTGTATCTGGAAAAACACCTCATCTTCTTCTTTTTCTCGAGCAAAGCGGAGAAATCCTACACAGAACCCTGCTATCCCCCCGAATCAGTTCTGATCTTCGGATCGGAAACGGAAGGGCTGCCTGCGTCCTTTAGAGAGCGGTGGCCCGATAGATTTTTTAAAATCCCTATGTCCATCAAGACACGTTGCCTGAACATCGCTTGCAGCGTGAGCATCGTCTTATTCGAAGCGCTCAGACAAAATCATTTTTTGAACAGTGAAAAAACGAGCGAAAGAATGATGCTGAGCAACGCAGATGTGGCCACCGGAAGATAGAGGGTCATATTCCCTTTCTTGATCGCGAGGTCTCCGGGTAACTTTCCGATCCATCCGGTCAGCCAGGGGATGGCCACTTTAAAGTGAATGATCAGCCCGAGTACGACGATGAGAAATCCCGTGACGATGAGAAATCGGCCCATTTTACCCCTAGCTCAACTCGCGGACAAAATAAAATCCTTGATCGCCTCGGCATTCCGCAGTCCGACTAGCCGGTTTACTTCTTTACCGTCCTTGAACAGGATCATTGTGGGGACTGAAGTGATCTGGAAGCGAGTCGCGGTCTTTTGCTCGACGTCGATATCGACTTTCCCGATAGCGGCTTTCCCTTTGATCTCCTTTGCGACCTGATCCAAAACAGGGGCCAGCATACGGCAAGGACCACACCAATTCGCATGGAAATCAACCAAAGTCACCCCGTGCTTGACTTCTTCGTTGAAATTCGCGTCCGTCAAATGCTTCATCGATCCTTTTTCTGTCATATTAACACTCCTGTTAAACGATCATTCTATCTATTTTCAATTTTCCCGTATAGCGAGATACGTTAGGAACTGTCTGTAAATTGAGGTTCTATCGATTTTTCGGTTCTTTACGTAAATTTCTAAATGTCTTATAATCATGGCGCAATTCGCGGCCATGGCGGAATTGGCAGACGCGCTAGATTCAGGTTCTAGTCGGGGCAACTCGGTGGATGTTCGAGTCATCTTGGCCGCAAGGAATGCTCCAAACAACTTGAAAAGTTGGAAGGAGTATATTTGGCCAGGTTTTTATGAACACTGCGATCATCGCGAACGGTCAGATCGACGACCTTGAGAAACTCCTCCCTTCCATCCTAAGAAACCAGCGGATTATCGCAGTTGACGCTGGCCTCATTTATTGCAAGAGAGCCAGTCTCACTCCGGACGTTCTCGTTGGGGATTTCGATTCCTGTCCGAAAGAAATTCTTGATGCCTACTCCGAGATTCCTCAAACTAGGCTGCCGCGGGACAAAGACGAAACCGATCTTGAAGTTGCCATCCAAGAAGAGTGGAAACGGGGCGTTGAAACGATTACTCTTTTCGGAGCTTGGGGAAAACGGATCGATCACAGTCTCACCAATGCGCTCATCCTCGGGCGCAATCCCGGCAAATTGCGCATGGAAACGGAAGTAGAAACTGCTTTCGCCATCTGCGGCAAAGTCGAATTGACCTGCCCGGTCGGACAAGTCATTTCCCTCATCCCCCTTTATGGGCAGGCAAAAGGGATCACCACCTCCGGACTCAAGTGGGAATTGAAAAACGGAACCCTCGACCAAAACTTTGTCGGCATTTCAAATGTGAGCCTGAAACCTCGCGTGACGATTGAAGTCCAGGACGGACTGCTTCTTTGCTGCCAGATCTACGACCTTGGATAATTATTCGGATAAAAAACAATCTGTTGGACTTGTTCTGCAGATACAATTACAGACCATTGAAATAAAGATGATAATGGTTTATAGGTAATCTGCAGAAACTCATTCGAAAGCACGGAAATTGCTGTTACATTCGGGATAGCTCCTGGCGCTACATGGGTAGTAAAGGGAACGTAAAAAGGCCCCGACAATGTCGTTATGATCCATAGTTGAGAAGCGCTGTTGCCATTAAAAGTAGTGGGCGAAGTAAGAAATTGCTGCGCAACATTTTGAATATCTGCTGCGCGCGCGACTGGATTGATAAAATATAGAGGATAAACTCTATCCGCATAGATGGACTGAAATGGTGGCGTCAGAGGGAAAGGAGGGCTGATCGTATTTCTATAAGCGACAGTGACGATCTGTTCGATTCCAACTACCAAAAATTGCGTGTTCTGCGATATGCCCACCGATCCATTCGGATTATATGCGAAGATAAAAAGGGTTGAATTTGGGCCAGCATAGGGAAACATGGGGGTATTTTGTACATAAGGGATGATCCCATTGTGAACGCCGGGAGCGCTAAGAAACGGCGGGGTTGCCTGGGTTTGGATGACGACTTCTCCTGCAGAGGTAGCTAAGGTAAACGCCGTACTCAAGATTTTGGCGAAGTCTTTTCCTCTCGTTGAAGCATCAATCTGGTAAAGATCAAGCGGGGGGCTGGCATGCCCAATCAAGCAGCGGCATAGGATGAAAGCGATCCATACTAAGCCTACGGGGTATAACTTTTTCATAGCCTGAGATCTTATGGGCTATTAAAAATTATTTCAACCTTGAAATGGACAAAGTCCAGTTGAAAATTCTGAACCTAAAGTTATACCAAATATCAGAAATAACGTTGGGTTTGGCAAGGAAGCTGCACAAATTTTTTGTCTGGAACGAGTGACCATTGCCAGCATGGCAAGGCACGAGTGAAGACGAAAAATTTGTTGCAGAGCTGACGTAGCCAAACCCAACGTTATTTCTGATATTTGGTATTAGGGCGGAACTCCTTCAGCACCTCTTTCAAGCCAATCTTTTAGCTCTTTGAACGATTGCGCTGTCTTTTCAGTGAGCTGCCTCTCTGCTTCTCGTTTATCCAATCCTTCGAAATCGCTCCACTCGATGGGAGTTCCGAACACTACGGAGATTTTTCCGAAAAGCCTTGGAAATTTTTTTGAAGAGGGCCATGCGGAAAACGTGCCTTGAATATAAGCGGGGAATATAGGGCAGCGCCCTTTTGAGACGATAAAAGCAAGTCCTCTTTCCAACGGACGCAGTCCGCCGTCGCTGGAACGGGTCCCTTCAGGAAAAAGAATCACTTTTTTCCCATCGCGGAGCAAACGGATCAGATCGCGGAATGTAGAGGCGTCGGTAGCGGATCGAGAAACAGGATGTGCGTTCAAGACGCGGATCAACCGGCCGAGAAGAGGAATCTCAAACAGAGAATCTTTCGCTAAAAAATGGACCTCTTCAGGACAAGAAACCGAAAGAACGGGCGGATCGTAAAGGGATGCGTGGTTGGACGCGACGATCCCTGCGCCCGGGCGGAAATGCTCGAGGCCATAGATCTTTAACCTGAAACACACCTTAAAAAAAATCCGAGCGATCCAATAGCTGAAGCCGTAGAGCCATTTTTTCCGGAAATAGCTCTTATGCTGAGGCAGCAAACCGAGGATTTGATCGACTACGTCGTCCACATTCATATCCGAGGTATCGATAAGATGGGCATCGGGAGCTTGCTTCAGGGGAGAAATGGCGCGAGTCGAATCATTTCGGTCCCTCTCTTCGATCTCTTTTAAAATTTGACCGTAGTCAAGGGTTTGGTTCATATCCGGAAATTTCTTGAGGAGTTCCTCGAAGCGGCGCCGGGCCCTCACTTCGGGCTTTGCCGTAAGGAAAATCTTCAAGTCGGCATCGGGAAAAACAACAGTCCCCATGTCGCGCCCCTCAAAAACCGCATTGCAATGATGGCCGAATTTCCTTTGAATCTTCACCAACATTTCGCGCAGCTCGGGAATCGTTGCAATTTTGGAAGCGGCGGATGACATTGTAGGTTCGCGGATCGCTGCCGTGACATCGGTTCCGGATACGAAATACCGCCGCTGCGATTTCTCATCGATTTTGATTTCGTATTTGAACCGGGGAAGGAGACGGCAAACTTCTTCACGATTGGCCGGGTCTACCTTTTCTTGCAAAAGCATCCAGGCGATAGACCTGTACATGGCTCCCGTATCGAAAAAAGTAAAGCCGAGTTTCTGGGCGACTTTCTGTGCGACAGTAGATTTTCCTGTCCCGGCAGGTCCGTCGATTACAATGATCATAGGTAATATTTTAAGTAGAAGAATATGATGAAAGCATTGAAGAGGAGGGAATCGATCAAATCGAGAACGCCTCCTAATCCGGGCAAATCGTTGCTGTCTTTTTTATTTGCGTCCCGCTTGAGAAGCGATTCCGAAAGATCTCCGAATTGCCCGATACAGCCAAGGACAAAGCCGAGAAAGATGGATTCAGCCACGCCTAAATGAAATCGGATCGCCCCCGAAAAATGGCTGATGAGATAGAAGATGAAGCTAGCGGCGATGGAACAAATAAGTCCGATGATCGCCCCTTCCACGGTTTTCCCTGGGCTGATCTTAGGCGCAAGCTTCCGCTTTCCCCATAAATTGCCGCCAAAATATGCGCCCATGTCAGTGATCTTCGTAACAACGAGCAAATAAGCGACCCACCATCTTCCATCCTGCCCTCCCGCTTTGCCAAAAAGAATGCCCAAGATCATTCCCATAGGGACTGCGATATAAAGAAGGCCGAACGAGGAGACCGCCAAGTCGACGACCGCGCCATCTTTTTCGTTGAAATGAAGGGCAATCAAAATGAGGAAACCGATAAAAAAAATCAGCATCGGAAGGCTCCATCCGAACTCATACCAGAGAGCAGAGGCGAAAAAGGAAAGAACTTGGATGACGCCGATTAAGATCAAGGCAGGAAGAATCATCCTTCCTCCCTTTGCTTTTACGAATTGCTCATATTCCCAAATCGCAATCCCGCTCAAAGCTGCGACAACGGCCGCTACAAGGAACTGAAACCAAGGAAGATCGGAAAAAACGATCAGACAAGCCGTTGCTGCGATCGAGATGACCGACGCTACCGTTCTTTTGAACAAATCTTTCATCTTTCTATCCTCCTAACCGCCGATCTCTTTTTTGAAATGCCGCTAAGGCCTCCAAAAGATCTCTTGGCGTAAAATCGGGCCAAAACTTTTCAGTGACATAAATTTCAGCATACGAAATTTGCCAAAGCAAAAAATTACTCACTCTTAGCTCCCCGCTAGTCCGGATCAACAATTCCGGGTCTCCCCATCGATTCGTATCGAGATGGCGGGAAATCAGATTTTCAGTCAATTCTTGCGGAGAAAATTGATGTTTTTGGTGCAATTCCAAAATTTTAATCATCGCGCGGCGGATCTCATCCCGAGCCCCATAATTCAAAGCAAGAACCAGATTGATCTTCCGGCAATGCTCCGTCGCTTGTTTGACCGCATGAAAAGCTTCTCGCAACTGGTTGGGAAACCGGCTTAAATCGCCGATCGTCTCGAGTCGAATCCCTTCTCGGATCATCATCTCTTTCTTGCGGATCAAATAGACTTCGAAAAGCTGCATGAGGGCTTCGACCTCTTCTTCTGGACGGAGCCAATTCTCAGTAGAAAAAGAAAAGACGGTGATCGTCTGTATCCCTAGCTCGGAACTCGCGCGCACCATATCGGTGATCACTTCCGCCCCTTCCCAATGACCCATTATGGGCGGAAGGTTTTTTTGAATCGCCCAGCGTCGGTTGCCATCCATGATGATCGCCAAATGCTTTGGAATCCTCGTGAGATCGAGCCTTGTCAAATCATCGGAAGAAAAAAATGAGGGCGGCGAAGATGTGGTTTGAAGGGATGGAGATGCCGGAATCATTCGAAAAACCGATCCAGCCACAAGGTTTTTTCACGCTCCGGACCCACGGAAACGAGTCCTGCGGAAACGCCGCAAAGCTCTTCTACGCGTCTCACATAAGCTTTCGCAGGTCCCGGCAAATCGTTGTAAACCTCTACCCCCCGCGTAGACTGCTTCCAACCCGGGTGGGTTTCATAGATCGGTTCCGCCGATTGCAACTCATCGAGAGTCGCCGGAAAAGAACGGCAATGCTTGTAGCCTGTGCAAATTTTGATTTCATCGAGTCCGTCAAGAATGTCGAGCTTTGTCAAAGCGAGGAAGTCAGTCCCGTTTAAACAGATCGTATGCTTGAGCAAAAAGGTATCGAGCCAGCCGATTCTTCTCTTTCTCCCTGTGGTCGTTCCCAATTCTCTAGCTGTGGAGTGATCGGGAAATCGGGAGAGCTCATCCGGTTTCAGTTCGGTGGGAAAGGGTCCGTTGCCGACACGGGTCGTGTATGCTTTGGCGACTCCGATCGTTTGATCGATCAAGGAAGGCCCAACGCCTGCGCCTGAACAGACTCCTCCCGCTAAAGTGCAAGAAGAGGTAACGAACGGATAAGTGCCGAATGTAGTGTCGAGCAAAGCTCCTTGAGCTCCCTCGAATAGAATCCTCTCCCCTTTTTTTGCAGCGGCAAAAAGCAATTCTTCAACGGGAGCCGCAAAACTTCCGAGCCGTTCGGCCAACCTCTGATACTCATCGAAGATCGGGTCGAATTCAAGAGGGCCGTGGCCGTACAAATTCTCGAGTTCCCTATTTTTCATCGCAAGGGCCTTCTCCAATTGAGCGCGGAAGGCCTTAGGATTCAAAAAATCTGCAATGCGGATGCCTGAACGGTTCGCTTTGTCGGCATAACAAGGACCGATGCCTCGGCCCGTAGTCCCAACGGCGGCGGTTCCCTTGGCTTTCTCAGCGAGCTGATCGAGCAGTCGGTGGTAAGGCATCACCACATGAGCGTATCGCGATAGGAAAAGGCGGTCCTCAAAATCGATTTGGCGTGTTCTGAGACCTTCGAATTCGGAAAGAAGAGAAACCGGATCGATGACCGTCCCTCCTCCAATGTAGCACTTGGTATGGGGATAAATGATTCCGGAAGGGACAACGTGGAAACGGTATTCCTGCCCTTTCGCAACGATGGTATGGCCGGCGTTATTTCCGCCCTGTGCCCTAGCGATATGGCCTGCTCGTTCTGAAAGGAGGTCAATGACCTTCCCTTTTCCTTCGTCGCCCCATTGCATTCCGATCACGACGATGCTAGGCATAAGTTATCTCGAAAATGTTCCTGTGAATCATATAGGATTGAGTCTATTAGGGGAAAGGAACTTTTTGAAACAAGATTTTGTCACCCTCTTAGTACCATCCCCAGGTAAAGCCAGTTTGAGCGTTGTATAAGACCAAATTTGGCAATCTTAGCCTGCTCGCAACAAAAAGAACCCCTGCGGTTACGGCCGCGACTAAAATTGCCGTTGCGACGAACTCTACTGCAGAATCGACTTCAAAAGCGCGCGATACGGCTGGAGAGACGATCGCGCCGAAAGACCCGAAGATGACCCGGCTCAAACTATTGTCGATCCCTTTGAGACTTTCCGTGAGATAGGTCGTTTCCCTTCCCCAAGTAAAGAGGGCCTCCGCGGCTCCATATGCGGCTCCGATTCCATAGAAAGGCATGGCGGCAGCGTTGATTCCCGCATCCATTAAATAGTTTAGTCTGGCAGGCATGGCCTTGCTCCAGGCCGATAGATATTCGCCTCTCTCGCTTGATTCGTACGAATCGCGAAGCGCTCGATGCGCGGCGCATAAGTAAACTTTAGAAATCATAGGCCATGCGTTACTTGCGAGGGGAATTATACGGCCCAATTCAATTTCCATCCCAGTAAAAAACGAGATTGACTGGACAACATCATACACTCCTTATATCCTTACACGCTTTGTCCATAAGTCAGGTTTCACATGGAAAAACAACGCAAGTGGCAGTTTCTTCTCATCCTCGCAGTCATAGTCCTAACGATTTACAACATACTTCCGACGGTCTTTTACTACTTAAAACCCCTGAAAGAGCCCGTCAGCCCCGCAGCAGCTGAAACTGTCGCAGCTTCAGTCGTCAAACGGTTGGATAGTTTAGAAGGCGAAGCCGTGGATTGGATCCGGTCTTATTGCGACCTGATCCGGGCGAAACCCTTATCTGTTGCGATCGACAAGGAAAATCCCCAGTTCGTCATCGTTTCCTTCGCCAAGGCGGAAGAAGCCCGTCGATTGCGCGCCTATCTGCCCCGCGCCGGCTCCTTAATCCCTTTCGGTCCGGCCCAACTCTCCCTCCCGCCTCAAGAAGAAAATGGGAAAGAAATCATCATTCAAAGAAAAATCCCGATTCGTCTGCAACAAGAAGATTTTTCCTATGTGTCCAAAAACGACAAGCAAATTCTTGACGACCGGATGGAGCAGCTTATCCTCACCCTGGCCGGCCCCAGCGAGGCATCTAGTTATTTGAAAATGATCCAGGAGGGAAATGCTCCGTTCCCTGTTTTGGAAACACTTGCAGCTCAGATCAACGCGATACCCGAGACGTTTGGAGAGGGGGATTCGCTCTCTTCGCGATTTGCTGCCCACTTCACTCAAGGCGCCCTGGCCAACCGAAGCGCTGCTGTCCAAGCCTTGATTCAAGGCTTGGATCAGGCACGGGAAGCGATTCGGAAAGAAAAAAACCGTTTGTCTGATTTACAAGATCAAGAGCAAAATCTGTTCCTCCTCGAAAAGAAAGAGAAGGGCTTTCTGGCTGCCGCCAATTATCTGAAAAAACACGAGAGCCAATTCGCCTCTGGGAAAGAGCCTTGGACTACCGCTCGAGTCAAACAGTCTCTAAGAGCTGCGGGCAAATTCGATTTAACCTCCATCCATCCCCTGTTTTCAGAGCTTTCGATCGATCTTTCTAAAGATCGGATCGTCTTGAAATTCCATCCCGACGCATTGGCATTCCGGGCTTCGGGGAAAAATAAGGAGAGGTTCGAGCAGCTCGTCATAGATGAACTTGCCCGAATTGGCAGACAGTCGTTTGAAAATTTGACTCCGGGAACCGAAGAGGTTTCCATCTCTCTGCATCGGCTTGCCCTAACTACCGGCTATATCAGCCTAGACCAGAGAAAATTAGCAGGGCGGGCCTCGAAACAACTGATAGAATCCCTTAACAAGCAATGGCTCCCTCGCCATCCCGACTTAGCCGCTCTTCAAATCGTCGATTTCTCAACCTATCAAATGCTTCCAGCGGAACAAAAAGCGCTCTGTCTGGTCGTGGCTTCGCCCTTGATTTCTCAGGACGGCGATTTGACTGAATTGAAAGCGAATTCCCTTTATATCGCGGCAAAGGGGATCGACAAGATCGCAAAAACCTATGAACAGTATCCCGATTCTCCCCTAGCTTTAGAATTCAACGCAGATTTTCGAAGCTTGGCTGAAATCCTCTACCGGGATGGATTCATCGGATATCCAGGATCTCCTTTTTTTGGAATGTTGGCGGGAACAGGAGATTTTCTCTTTGAGAAACCCAATTTTACAGCTTCTCTTCTCGCTGCGACCCGGGAAGATTTCATCGTCCGCGGCACTCAGAAAATGGCGCTCATCGAACTCGGAAACATCGAGCAGAGAATGGCCGTCGAAAATAAAATCGAAACCCAGATCCATGAAGACCTTCTGAAATGGAAAGACGAGTACCGGACTGCGCAAGTCAGCATTGATCCAAATGTGCGCTATGACGTCCCAAAACCCACCAAGGGGATCTTTTGGGATAACATCCTCCTATCCGCTCGCAAATATTTTCGCGGCGACGAACGGAAAATCATCCGTTGGGGACTGGATCTTTCCGGAGGAAAATCGGTGCAAATCGAATTGCGGGATGCAAATCGTCAGGTGGTCACAGAAGACGCCGACCTGAAACAAGGCATCAATGAACTCTACAACCGCGTCAATAAAATGGGAGTTTCCGAAGTTTCGATCCGTCAAGTCGGACATCACATCGCCCTTGATTTCCCAGGATCGCAGTCGATGTCGGCTTCCGAATTGATCAAAGCATCCACGATGTATTTTCATGTCGTGAACGAACAGTTTTCTCCATCCAATCCGGCTCTTGGAGACAGCGTCAACCGTTTCCTTCAAGAAATTTGGAACGAAGCTACGGTAACCGGGAGAAAAGATCCTCAAAGCATCAACGCGATCGCATACGCCCATCTCCATACCGAACGGGGAGAGCTCCGTTCAACGGCGGCCCAAATGCTGTGGGAAAACGGCCTTCGACTCGCGCCATTCAACGACCCGGCAAGCTCCAACGCCTTAGACGATTCCGTCTCGAAGATCGCACTGTTCCGCGGGGGTGACTTTACCGAGTGGCAAAATCAAACCCACCCCCTCATGATCGTATTCCGCAATTGGGCGATCGAAGGCGCTCACTTGGAAAACATCCACGCCGGCTACGATCCAGGAAAAGGGAATTTTCTCAGTTTTGATGTCGCATCTTCCTTTGAAACAGGAGGAAAAAAAATCCAGCCCCGCAATGACCTTTACGCATGGACCTCCCGCTATTCGAAAGACAAAGTCCTTGGCTCCTCTTTAGAAAATGTTTCAAGAGGCAGAGGCTGGCGCATGGCTGTCCTTTTAAACGACTCGATCATCAGCGCTCCAACGCTTGAATCAGGACTGCGGGACAGCGCCATGATCAGCGGCAGTTTTTCGCAGCGCGAAGTAAATCGGTTAGCCGCAGACTTGAAAGCTGGCTCGCTGACCTTTACTCCTCAAATCCTTTCCGAAAAAAATGTGAGTCCCGAGCTTGGCAAAGCTGACCGGATCCAAGGCATTGCCGCCACGATCGCAGCCCTCATTCTTGTCATCGGGTCAATGCTGGCTTATTACCGCTTCGCGGGCCTTGTCGCCTCGATCGCCGTCCTTTTCAATCTCCTGATTCTCTGGGCTACCCTGCAAAATCTCGGCGCCACCTTGACTTTGGCCGGCCTTGCAGCCGTCGTTCTGACAGTCGGCATGGCGGTCGATGCGAACGTCCTTGTTTTCGAGAGAATCAAGGAAGAGTTTTCCGAATCGGGAAACATCCGGTTGGCTTTGTCCGCAGGTTACAAAAAAGCCTACTCGGCCATCATCGATTCGAACGTCACTACGATCATAGCAGCCCTCATCCTCCTGAATTTCGATGCCGGTCCGATTAAAAGTTTTGCTGTGAACTTGATCATCGGGATCGCATCTTCGATGTTTACTGCCCTATTCATGACCCGTTTTTATTTTACCGGATGGGCTCAGAAGCCGAAGAACACCGCCCTCAAAATGGCCAGATGGGTCGCTTCTACCCACGTCGATTTCTTGAAATGGGCAAAGCTCGCGTTCGCCGCCGCAGCCGCAATCATCGTCATCGGATCCGCCTTGATTTTCACAGAGCGCAATTCGATTTTCGGCATGGATTTTACCGGCGGCTACTCACTAAATCTTGAACTGGAAGAGAGCGGAGAAGATCATTATGCCCCGGCAATAGAAAAAGCCATGATTTCTGCAGGAGCATCGATCCATGATTTTCAAATCCGGGAACTGAATCCTTCGAACCATCTCCGCATCCTATTTGGAACCTCGCTCGAACAACCGGGCAAGCCCTTTTACAAAATGCCGATTGAAACCGATGCGAAAGCCTCCATGAAAAATCCTCGCATCGAATGGACTGTGAACGCCCTTGGAAAAGCAGGGATCGCTTTGGCGCCCCACTCCTTCTCCCAACTTGATTCCAATTGGACAGCGATGAGCGGTCAGATGTCGGACAGCATGAGAAATAATGCTCTCATAGGCCTTGCCATCGCATTCATCTGCATCTTTGTTTATTTAACATTCCGCTTTGAATATGCTTTCGCGGCTGCCGCCTTAATCTGCCTATTTCATGATGTCCTGATCACGCTAGGATTGGTCGGGATCCTTCATGCTTTTGGGATTGAAATCCAGATCGATTTGAATACGATCGCAGCTTTGATGACCATCGTAGGCTATTCTCTGAACGATACGATCATTATCTTCGATCGGATCCGAGAAGAGATGAGAACCGCCGGCAATAAGAAGTTGCTCGAGATCGTAAACATCTCCCTGAACGCAACCTTGAGCCGCACGACGATCACATCCGGCACTACGCTGTTAGTCTTGATCGCCTTGGTCCTTTTCGGAGGACCTTCTCTATTCGGTTTTTCTTTGGTCATGACGATTGGCGTATTTTTTGGAACTTTGTCTTCTTGGTTCATCGCTGCGCCCCTGATGATTTTCTTCCACAGGCGAGAAGAAAAGGCCGTGCATGTTCAATAAGGGACTGTTAAACACTTTATTGTTTAACAGTCCCTAACGGGTTGAAGTTCCGAGAATAGGCAGTTCGGCTTTGTTTCAAAAATTCTTGGGATCATCCCGAGGCGGGAAACCCGGCCCTTAAGGGCTGGGTATTTTCAAAACCGAATGTTGGGCCGAGTATGAAGCTCGGCCCAACTTGTAATCCCAGGCCTTAAGGCCTGGGTGTTCACTTCAAAGTGAAAGCCTGAAATGGATCTTTTCCACTGTGGTGCAAGCCATGGGTTGGTTGCCTCTCGACCGCAGGCGGCAATCTTCAAAAAAATTTTTGGTCGATTGGAAACAAAGTGTTCCTCTTTAAATTTTTGAAGGTTATATATAATCGATTCGAGGGGACTATTTTTCAATGAATTCTGTCGCATCGAAAGCCAAGGCGCCTTTATGGATCTACCCGAATAAAGATCCCGCGTTTCTCCAAGAAATCATCACTGAATTCAACATTCATCCCGTCACTGCGCAAACTTTGATATCCCGAGGGTTTAAAACGCTCCAGGAAATCCACGAATTTCTCTATGCAAAACTGCCGAATCTTTTCGAACCCGATCTTTTTCCCGATATGGACAAGGCGATCGATCGGGTTTTGATTGCCATCCGAAAAAAGGAACCGATTCTGATCTATGGAGACAATGATGTCGATGGGATGACAGCGGCGGCTCTCCTGACCGAATTTTTACGCGAAGTCGGGGCCAATGTCTATTTTGACATTCCAAATCGGGCGATGTTGAAAAAAAGCCTGATCGGGGACGCCTTGCAATTCGCTCTTGAGAGAAAGTGTACCTTGCTCATTACGGTCGATTGCGGAATTACAGCTGCAAAAGAAATTGAAGAAGTCGTCAAACATGGAATTGATGTCATCATTACCGATCATCACGAGCCGACATCGAAAATTCCCTTATGCGTTGCAACGCTGAATCCGAAATTATTTAACAGCACTTATCCCAACCGAGAATTGACAGGGGTAGGCGTCGCCTTCAAGCTAGCCCATGCTCTGACGAACGTTCTCATAGAAAACGAAGAGATCAGCCCTACCAAGATCGATTTGAAACAATACCTCGATCTCGTAGCCCTTGGTTTAATCGGCGACATGGGAGCTCTCAAAGGAGAAAACCGAATCCTCGTGCGCTACGGCCTCAAGCAGATGCGCCAAATGAAGCGCGTAGGCCTCGCCAAACTGATTGAATTGAGCGAAATGGAGACGAAGGACATTTCTCCGGCCGACGTAGCTTCAAAAATCGCCCCCCGTCTCAACAGCCTTGGACGCATCGCGGATCCGATCAAAGGAGTCGAACTCCTCTTGCTCCATGGGCAACTCGAAGCCGAACAGCTTGCCAAGGAACTTGATTTGAATAATTTAGAAAGACAAAAAATTGAACGGGAAGCATCGGACGACATCGAAGGCATTATTTTCCAAAACCCCGATCTTCTTCAGGAAAAAGCGATCGTTCTCAGTTCGGAAAAATGGCATCCCGGAATTATTGCGATCCTTTCCGCCCGGATCGCCAAACAGTACAATCGGCCGACCGCGATCATTTCAATCGAACAAGGCATCGGAAAAGGATCACTGCGCACAATTCCGGAATTTCCCCTTCTCCCAATTTTAAAAGCGAATGAAGGTCTCCTCATCAATTTTGGAGGGCACGACTATGCCGCAGGGCTGACGATGAAGGAAGAAAACATCCCAATATTCAAAAAACGATTCATCGAAGCCGCCGAACGGGAATTGAAGGATAACGACGTCGTAGCGAAACTTTATCTCGATGCCAAGATCAACTTCAGCGAACTCACTTTCGACTTCATGGAATCCCTCCATCTTCTGGAACCCTTCGGCAACGAAAACCCCCCTCCTATCCTTTTCTGCGACGCCATCCAAATCTGGCCCCCCAAAGTCGTTGGGAAATACCATCTCAAGCTTTTTCTCGAACAAGACGATCGAATGCTCGAAGGGATCGCATTCGGGCTGGCCGACCGAAAAGACGAAATTCGGGGCAAAAACCTCCCTTTGAGCGTGGCTTTTACCCCTCAAATCAACATGTTGCTAAATAAAGCCAGCATCCAACTCTTAGTCAAAGACTTTCAGGTAAAATAGAAGAGGCAATTGCAAAACTCCCGGCGCCAGAAAAATCGATGATTTTCAGCCAGTTTGCCTGGGCCGTAGGCCCTTTACCTTGTGGCCGAGCACAACTTTGAGCAAAGTAGGGCTCGGCCACAAGGGGGCAAAATGGCTTAAAAGGGCGATTTTGTTGGTCCCGCGAGTTTTGCAATTGGCTCAGAAGTAATTATTTTAATGAAATGATAAAAAAAATCGCCCTCTCGAAGTGAGCGATTTTTTTGAAGGAATTCTTTTTATTTTCGTTTAGGTGCCGACTTGCGTGCTGCGATTCAGGTAATTTTCCTGATATCCTTTAATGTCGTCGGAATGGATCACCCAAGCTGCGCCTTTGCGATGCGCTTTCAACAATCCTACGCGCGTTGCATAATAGATCTTTTGAGCAGGAACATTGAGAAGTTTTGCGGCTTGATTGACGGAATGGTAACCTTTTCGGTTATCAAAAAGAAGTTCTCCAGCGTACATAGACTTTGTACGGGAGTATTTGTTTTTTCTATATTCATCGAGATCGTCAAGATGGATTGTCCAGCGAGTTGAATCTTTCGATGCTTTTAGTTTTTTTTGCTTAATCGCTACGTAAATAGCTTGACGGGTCACATTATTGATTCGGGCGGCTTCAGTGATCGAGACCACCTTTGTTGCTTCGCGCCCTTGAGCTTGATTTTGCTCCCATGGCATTTTGTCGTTCATGATTATTCCTTCCTCCAAATTACTTCTGTTTATAACTTTTTTCTTCGGCAAGATCTTTTAAAGAGATAATTTCTTCAAAGACCCACAAATTCCGAACGATATTAATTTTCTGTTTTCACTAACCATTATTTCATAATACGAACTTAATTTCAACGAAATTCGCATATTTCACATTAACCACTTAATTATTTATTATCGGGACAGTTCAAAACACCCGAACACTATAAATATGAGACCTTTACATTTATAGCCGGATAGGGAGCTCTATGAGCCAAATTGAATAAGAGGAAGGTTTTTTTGGAGTTCTTTTTCCTGTTTTTTATTTAAAATTAATTCCCTATTCGAAAATCATTTCAAAATCTTCTCTTAAGAGACTGTTAACGGATTCACTTTCTGTCGATTTTTCGGTTCTTTTGAGCCGATTTTTGATTCAAAGTTTGGGGGGCAATATTAACTTTCGTATATACTCCTTCTACTTGAAAGCTCTCGGATTTTGGAAGGAGGCGCCCTGAATTTGAATCAATGAAATGGCACCGAAGCAGCTCAACTTGGATAAGTTGAGCGATGCAGGCGGATTCAAATTTAGTGGCTGCCGACGCCGCCAAAACCACAACTTTGTAGTGGCATCAGTGTATCTCTCGAGCCCAACATTTGGTTTGAAAATACCGAGGTATCAACGGAGCAGGATGAAAAAATCAATAATAGGTAGTGTGCCGAAAAGATTCCTAATCCTCATTTTTATATTGTGCGTTTTTGCGGCCGAGTGCCGCATGCCGCAGATATCTCCGGGCGATGCTAAGGCAAAAATCGAAGAAGTGCTTCGCGCTCACGTATCCTATAAATCTTTTACTCCCGAATTGATGAAAAGAGTCTTGCAAAATTATCTCGATGAATTGGACCCGACGAAAACCTATTTTCTAGATACCGATATCGGAATCTGGACCCAACCTACGGATGCCGTTCTTCAAAGAGCTTTGGGAGGCTTCAAAACCACCGATTATTCGGTTTTCCATGAAATCCATTCCGTCTTCTTAAAAGCCATTGAGAGAAGAAATACACTCGAAAGCGAGATTGCCGGATCGGTATTGCCCGTTGGAGTAAAAAGCGAAGAGTTCAAAGATCTCGTATGGGTTGCGAGCTACGAGGACTTAAAGACTCGCATAACGCGGATCAAAGCCCTGCAACTCGAGGCCGCCGATAAGATGAAGGAGGAGACCCGGGACCGCTTTATCCAGCGGCTCCAAAAACGGCGCATCAATCGGGAGGCGGAATTGACAGGGCAAACAGCCGATGAACAATCGAAGATCATTCTGACGCACGTGCTGAAAGCGGCCACCTCCGCCCTCGATGCCCATACGAATTATTTTACTCCGAGCGAAGCCAACCAATTTATGATTCAAGTCCAACAGCGTCTTTTCGGGATCGGCGCGCAACTGCGTGACGACTTGGACGGTCTGACCATCATGCGGATTTTGGAAAACAGCCCTGCTCAACAAAGCATGAAGCTAAAGATCAACGACAAGATTTTGGCGGTCAATCATGAACCTGTCGTGGGGATGGATATTACCGAAGCTGTCGAGCTGATCCGAGGGGAAAAAGGAACGTCTGTCCACCTCACTTTTTTACGAGACGGGGAAATGATGGAGCTGGAGCTGATCCGCGGCGAGGTCGTCCTCGAGGAATCTCGTCTAGAGACCCATCTCGAACCTTACGGAGACGGCCAAATCGCGATGCTCCGCCTCTTTTCGTTCTATCAAGACCAAAAATATTCCTCTGCGCAAGATATGCGCAAAGCTCTTGAGCAAGTCAAAAAAGACTACAAGCTCAATGGGGTGATCGTCGACCTTCGCGGCAATGCCGGCGGCCTTCTGACCCAGGCAGTTTCGGTCACAGGCCTTTTCATTACCAAGGGAATCGTTGTCTCGGTCAAAGACAATACGGGAAAATTGCAGCATTTGCGTGAAGTCGAAGGGAAGCCGGTATGGGAAGGACCCTTGATCATCCTCGTGAACCGGGCCTCGGCATCTGCAGCCGAAATCGTCGCCCAGACTCTCCAGGACTATGGCCGGGCTGTGGTCGTTGGCGACGAGCACACCTTCGGGAAAGGATCGTTCCAAACTTTTACCTTGGACCCCATCAACAATCCTAAAGTGAATCCTCAAGGCGAATTCAAAGTGACGCGCGGACGATACTACACCGTCTCAGGGAAAAGTCCGCAGCTGCAAGGAGTACGCTCCGATATTGTCGTCCCCGGGCTTCTTTCCCAGATCGACATCGGAGAGAAATTCGCCAAATTTCCCCTAGCAAATGATGAAATCGAGCCTCATTTCGAAGACAATCTGTCCGACCTGTCCGCTTTCCACCGTCTTCAGCTCGGCTCGCACTATCGCACCAACCTGCAGCCGCGCCTCTCAATTTACGTTCCGCACTTCAACCATCTCAAGAAAAATTCGAAACTCCGGATCGAAGGCAATAAACGCTATCAAAGTTTCCTAACTGAATTGGGAAAGAAAAATTTCGACTCTCCTGAGATTGACTCATTCGGACAAAACGACCTACAATATGCAGAAGCTTTGAATATCATGAAAGACTTGGTATATCTGATGGCGCCAGCTATACCCGTTCCACTTGAAAGCTCTCGGATTTTGGAAGGAGGCGCCCTGAATTTGAATCAGCGTTAACGGCGCTGAAACAATCTTTAAGGACTGTTAAACTGGACTTTGTCCATTTATCGGCGCTGCGCGCCTCTGGATATTTGCCCTGCAGTAGAGTGAATTTTATGCAGGTGGGTTATTTAACCCACCTAAATAAAATTCATTCGCTGCGGGGCAAATATCCAGAGGCGCGCAGCGCCGATAAATGGACAAAGTCCAGTTAAACAATAAAGTAAACCATTTGACCTGCGCGAAATCGCCCAAAATAGGGGCGATTTCACCAAAATGAACTCAGGTTATTAACCCAAGAGGTCAAGGAAGAAAAAAAATGATTGTACGAGTTCGTATCGCTCCCTCTCCGACAGGAGATCCCCATGTCGGGACCGCCTATATCGCCCTCTTCAACTTGATTTTCGCGCGCCATTTCAAAGGAAAATTCATCCTCAGGATCGAAGATACCGACCAGTCGCGCAGCCGTCCTGAATACGAAAAAAATATCATGGACGCCCTACGCTGGTGCAAGATCGATTGGGACGAGGGTCCCGACATGGGCGGCCCCTTTGGACCTTACAGGCAATCGGAGAGGACTGAGATTTACCGCAAGTACGTTTATGAATTGCTAGATAGGGGCCATGCATATAAATGTTTTGCCACGCCGGAAGAGCTGACCGAAATGCGCGAATTGGCTGCGGCCCAAGGAAAACGGGTCGGGTACGACCGAAGATACCGCAATTTGAGTCCGCAAGAGGTTCGGGAGCGCGAAGAGGCGGGACAGTCTTTCGTGATCCGTCTCAAGGTGCCTCTGACAGGCGAGTGCGTTTTCGAAGATCAGATCAAAGGACGGATCTCAGCTCCATGGGCCGACATCGACGACCAGGTCCTTTTGAAATCGGACGGTTTCCCGACTTACCACCTAGCAAATGTAGTCGACGACTATTTGATGAAAATCACTCATGTGATCCGCGGCGACGAATGGATGAGTTCAACCCCGAAGCACATCCTTCTTTACGAATCCTTCGGATGGAAGACGCCCGTCTTCATGCACATGCCTTTGCTCCTCGGCAAAGAAGGCAAGAAATTGTCGAAAAGGAAAAACCCCACGTCGATTTTTTATTTCCGAGACAGCGGCTATCTACCCGAAGCTCTCGTGAATTTCCTCACTCTCATGGGATACAGCATGACCGGAGAACGGGAGATCTATACTCTGGACGAGATCGTCCGCGATTTCGATCCAAAACGGATCGGTATTTCAGGCGCCTTCTTCGATATCCAAAAACTCGGTTGGGTCAACCAAAAAAAAATCATCGAATCGATCCCGGAAGATCAGCTTTGGAATCGCCTGTCCGATTGGAAATTCAATGAAGCGTTTATGCGGAAGCTGATGCCTCTTGTCCACACGCGGATCAAGACATTTACCGATTTCATCCAGCTCTGCGACTTTTTCTTCATCGCCGACATGAAATATACACCCGAGCTTCTTTGTCCGAAGAACGTTTCGTCCGATGTCGTCAGCTGCATTCTCCAAGGGATCATCTGGAGTCTCGACGAACAAGAAGACTGGAGCGGAGCCGGACTTGAAAAAGCCTCCCACGAAGCGTCCGAGAGATTCGGCGTCCATCACAAAAAAGTAGTGATGCAAATACTCTTCGCCACTGTGATGGGCAAGCACATGGGCCCTCCTCTTTTCGATTCCGCGACACTGCTAGGCAAAGATATTCTCAGAGTCCGATTCCTTACCGCGATCGAAACGCTCGGCGGAATTTCGAACAAACGAATGGATCTCCTCAAGAAAGGATGGGAAAAGAAAAATTGCCGCGAACTAGCTGGTGCCGCAGGAGCTGTCCAATAAAGACAATCCCAAAACCTACTTTTCAGCCTCATCTTTTTCTGCTTCTGGTTCCATTTGCGCTTTGGAGATGACGTAGCCGCGGTTGTAATTCCCCTCGCTGCACCCTGCGATTAGGAAACATAAACCTATTATGATCAACACCCTCATGAATTCCTCCACAAATTTTCAATCTAACCACGATTTAACTGCTTGTCTATAAAAAATTATTCTAGGACGAATCCCTACCTTTCGCGTATCAAAGAACGGGGCCTTTTGACCGGGCTCTCTTCAACGAAAAAAACCTACCATATCGCTTTGGAAATCGAAAACGGACAATTTCCGTTTAAAGTAGGCGACAGCGTTGGGATCCTGCCTCAGAATGATCCTGAGGAAGTCGAAGCGATCCTCCGAAAGCTCGGATGCTTTGGAGCGGAAACGATCTTCGATTCCAGAGAAAACGCCGCAATGTTAGTTCGCGACTTTCTCTTGCACAAAGCCAACATCAGCCGCGTCCACTCTCCCTTTTTCAAATTGCTAAAGGGGCAAGACCCTCTTCTTTTTCCCGAAAACAAAGCAAAGCTGGCCGAGTTCCTCCATACCCATACCCTCCTCAATCTGCTCGAGAAGCATCCCTTGAACGACCTTTCCCATTTGACGAAATTGATGCCTCTTTTGCCCCGCTTCTATTCGATCGCAAATTCAGCGCATGTATTCCCAGACGAGATCCATCTGACGGTCTCCTATGTGACCTACACCACGAACGGACAGGTCCGCAAAGGAATCGGCAGTTATTTCCTTTGCGCCTACGCGCAAGAGAGCGTAACCCCCATCCCGATCTATCTACAGCCGTCGAACTATTTCACTCTTCCCGCCGACCCAGCCGCTTCGATGATTCTCGTCGGACCCGGAACAGGCATCGCCCCTTACCGCGCCTTCCTACAAGAGCGGCTAGCGCTGAACGCGTCGGGGCGCAATTGGCTATTTTTCGGCGAAAGGAACCGCGCTTCCGATTTTTACTACGAGACGTTCTTGACCCAGCTCGAATCTCAAGGACGCCTCAGGCTCGACCTCGCCTTTTCCCGCGACGGTCCCGAAAAAATCTATGTCCAGCATAAGATGTATGAAGAGAGAAAAAGTCTTTGGGCTTGGCTGCAAGAGGGCGCCTTTTTCTATGTGTGCGGGGATGCGGAAGAGATGGCCAAAGACGTCGACGCCATGCTTCATCGGATTGTCGGCGAAGAAGGATCGATGACCGAAGAAGAAACCCGCCATTACATTAAGCAACTACGCGCCGACAAACGGTATCTCACCGACGTGTATTAAAACTGGACTTTGTCCATTTCTCGCCACTGGGCGCCTGGGCTATTTGCCCCGCAGCGAATGAATTTTATTTAGGTGGGTTATAAATAACCCACCTGCATAAAATTCACTCTACTGCAGGTCAAATATCCAGAGGCGCGCAGCGCCGATAAATGGACAAAATCCAGTAAAAAGAACCTTTTCTGCTAAATTCAATCACTCAAACAAATGAGATTCGATAATTAAATATTTTAATTTTACTAAATGTAATGAAGATTGTTTGTTGAAATCTGTCTTTTCTTTTATAGTTGTGCTTATGAGCATTCATTTACATTCTAAACAGCCTATCGTTACCGCCGAAAAATTACTTGACTACAAGCGTGTTCACGGTCACCTTGGTGATTTTAGAGCGCCGGAGACCGTTCTCGTATGCTATCAGCGTTCGACAATGGAGTATCTCTTGCAACAACATCCTGAATTTCGTCCTTCTAAGGCTGTAACTCACCTTTATTTGCCGAACGATGGTCAGATCGGTATCTTGGGAGATTGGGGAGTAGGGGCGCCAGGACTTGCGATTAAAATGGAAGAGCTCATTGCTCTTGGTACTAAACGATTTGTCGCAGTCGGCACAGCTGGTGGATTAATGGGTGTTCACAACCTTGCTGATTTCATCTTATGTCCAAAAGCTCTTGCCGAAGACGGAGTCGCTCATCTATACCTTCCAGAAGGACAGAGTGCTATTGAAGCTGACCGGCAGATGATTGCCGAATGGCATGACTTTATGGAAAGGCGATCCTTGCCCCAGTTTGATTCTGCAATGGCATGGAGCTTCTCGGCTCTTTTTCGTGAAACGATTGGAGATGTCTGTAGAGTAAGGGAGCAGGGGTGCAGTGTGGTGGAAATGGAAGCTGCAACTTTGTATGCCATCGGAAAGGAAAAAGGAGTTCTTGCGCTTACTTTATTCGTCATCAGCGACTCAATTACTGAAGAAGAGTGGGTTCCTCGTATCAAGGAGCCAGCCGTAAGGAATAATCTCCATCAGCTAGCCGACTGGGCTTTAGAATTCTGCGCAAGTAGCGCTATCAATCGACAGAGCAAGGATCTGCTTGGATCATTATAGACCATCCTGCAATAATTTTTACTGACCAATATTCGGCGTTTGTTGACACTCGTTGGTTTAAAACGGTGAGTATTGCCGTGAGTTTTTTTATCAGACTTCTGAGCCAGTTGCAAAACTCCAATTCGGACCCAAACCCGCGCTTTCTTCGCCGGATTCGGAGTTTTGCAACTGGCTCTTCTGGCTTTTTTCATTATTCCAATGATAGCTGTGCCGACTCAACCAAATCCCCTCTTTCTTTGCTCCGGAATAATTGAGGATACGTTCCCGATGAAACCTAAAAACAAGATCAGACGGGCACTCTAGCCCGGGCGATCCTCAATCGATTCTACTTCGATCCCTACCAGTGACGATTTTAGGTTTCAGGCTACCTTTTGGCATGGATCAGCACGTGATCGTCGATTGTAGAGGCGTTGCTGCAAACTAGTGATTTAGATCTTTGCCCCATGCTCAATCAAAAACTTCTTATACCATTTATCAAAAATAACTTTGAGTTTAGCTATGTCAGCTTTGCAACAAATTTTTCGTCTTCACTCGTGCCTTGCCATTCGGCAATGGTCACTCGCTCCAGACAAAAAATTTGTGCAGCTTCCTTGCTAAACTCAACGTTATTTCTGATATTTGGTATTAACCTTTGGATCTGATGCTCTGGCTAAAGGAGTTCTTCCCGAGTTATCTCGAGCATTGATCCGTCGAGTTCTATTCAGGGAGGACGAATCCCATATAGAGGAATTGACCGTTTTCCCTATTTATACCAAATATCAGAAATAACGTTGGGTTTGGCTACGTCAGCTCTGCAACAAATTTTTCGTCTTCACTCGTGCCTTGCCATGCTGGCAATGGTCACTCGTTCCAGACAAAAAATTTGTGCAGCTTCCTTGCCAAACTCAACGTTATTTCTGATATTTGGTATTAGGCCTCGTCAGCAAAGGGAGCCGTTATATGAACTCATTTTTTTGTCGTGTACAGAGATGCCACTTCAAAAAAATTCTGCAATTGTTTTATTTCCAGTTACTTATCATACTCTATCTCTTTGTAACAGGAAGAAAAACTATGAACAAGATCTTGATTTCCATTCTAACAGGGGCAGCGGCATTTGGTTTTACAGATGCTCCACTCACAGTTCTTTCTTCTCCCGAACCGCTTCTCAATGACAAAATGCCGTCCCAAGAGATGACTGTTTCGAAACATGGTTATTTCTATTTGCGCTTTGCAACCGCCGATTCCGACCTCGCCTACGCCAATTCCCTTTGCCCTGGCCTTGGTCTGGGATATCGCCGCTTGGCTAACGACGGAGCGATCGACATCTCCATCAATGGCAATGGAAGCTCCCACTATTCAAAACGCCTCTGGACAGCTCCAAAGGTCTCCTATTTGCACTATCTCACTCCCAATGGCGAGAAAAGCGCCTACATAGGAGCGGGGCTTGCTTGGGGAGGAGTCGATCTTGAAAAGCGAAGAGACTTCATCGGAATCATCCCAAGCGCGACATTCGGATTTGAATTCGCCCATAAATCGCCTCTGCTCGGCTTTGCGGAATTGAACATCAGCCAACCTGCGATCCCGTTGGAACAAAGGGGCCGTTTTCCGGGTCCGATCGCCGAATTTTCCATCGGCGCCGGTTTTTAGAGTCTGGAGGAGATCTCAGGCTTCTACGGTCGTCAAAACGCAAAAGCACATGAGGCCGTCGCCGCAGCCGAAATCGGTCAACCCATCGCCTGACGTCGCGGTGATTCCGACTTGGCTCGGCCGGATTGAGAGAACATGGGCAATTTTCTTCCGCATCGCGTCGATCCGCTCTTCGAAATGGGGGCGTTTCCCCTCGACCGTAACGGCGAGATGCACGATTTTCTGAGGATCCAAGGTTTGAAGCGCACGCTCCAAATAGACCTGCGAATCTGTAATCCCGTCCTTGCGGCATAGATCACTTGCGATCCCGCCCAAAATCGGCACTCCGGAAAGCGATGTGATCGCATTGCAGACGGCGTGATAGACGACGTCTCCATCGGAATCGGCGTCCAATCCGGGCACTCCGTCGAAAATCACCCCGCAAACAACGCAGGGCTTCGAGGAATCGGAAGGGAGAAAACGGTGGCTGTCCTGGCCAATGCCAGTTCTGTAAATCGGATAGCGAGTTTGCATAATCATAAGATTATGTCAGAATGGCCGTTAAATGTCCCGATCTCCCACTCTCCATATTTGTAATACATTTTTTGAAAGCGAACTTGAAAATCCGAATGAAAGCCCTTTAACTGTCTGGAAGCGCTCCCATCCCATCGTCCGAACACTCCAGACCCTTCCTCTCCTATACGCTTCCTCTGAAGACTTGGTGCTTGTCTCCGACCTCCCTGAACAACCGGACTCCCGCTTCAGACTCGTCGATGCACCCTTTGCTGTGGGCCGAATCGAAGATTGGGGGATCTCAAGAGCCATCGCCGCTTGGGCTAAAGAGAGGAAGATCCCTTATTCGATGCCCGATTGGGAAACGGTTCGCACTGTGAATTCAAAAGTTTTTTCCTATGCCCATTCGCCTCCGCTTCCTTTTTCATCTCTCCTCCATAATGAAAAAGAAGCGCTCGATTGGATCGAAAAGACGCCCGGACTAAAAGTGTTGAAAACGCCTTTCGGCACTGCAGGGCGCGGTCATTTCCACGTTGGCAAAGGCGATTTCGCAAATTTTCTCAAAAGGGAATTTGCAAAAAACCTGCCGCTGATCGGAGAGCCATGGGTCGAACGGACTTTCGACTTCAGCACCCAATGGAAAGATTCCGTATTATTAGGGGCGACCGTCTTTGAAAATGATCGGAATGGAAGCTACCGCGCGACTCTGGCAGGACCGCGGTCCCAGATTTTTGGGTCCTACGAATGGGCTCTTGAGGAGCATCTCGCTATCGTCGAACCGATCCTCGAAAAAATCCGCGCGATCGGTTTTTTCGGCAATCTCGGAGTCGATGCCTATGTGTATCGCTGGCAAGGCAAAGAAGTGCTGCAGCCTGTCGTTGAAATCAACGGCCGTAAAACGATGAGCTGGACCGCGCTCCAAATCCAAGAGAAACAATTTCCCGGCCGCTGCCTCCGCTTTTCCTTTTCTCCAAAAAAAGGCATAGCATTCGAATAGACAGGAATCAGCATCGTTCGGTAGAGTGGCCTTCGGAATGGCATGTTTCAATGGGCATCTTCACATTCTTTGCTTCGTTTTTATTTTATGCATGTTTGTCGGCATCGCCGGCCTCCGTATTTCCTAAGGATTTCATGGAACGCTACCACATTTTGAACCGAGAAGAGCGGCAGATCATCGAAAACCACGGGACGGAATACCCGGGAACCGGCGCTTATAATTTGACCAGAGAGCCCGGAGTCTACATCTGCAAACGTTGCGATGCTCCCTTATTTCTTTCTTCTCAAAAATTCATCTCTCAATGCGGATGGCCGAGCTTCGATGGGGAAATTGACGGCGCGGTTGAAAGAAGGCCCGATCCGGACGGTGAAAGAACGGAGATTCTCTGCCACCGCTGCCATGCCCATTTAGGCCATGTATTCCAGGGAGAATGGATCACGGAAAAAAATATCCGCCACTGCGTAAATTCTCTTTCGCTTCGATTCATCCCCGCTATGACTGAAGAGGGCTATGAACGAGCTCTCTTTGCGGGCGGATGTTTCTGGGGCGTGGAATACTACATGAAGGCACTGCCCGGAATCATCCGCACGGGCGTAGGGTTCATCGGAGGCACGACCGTAAATCCCGCCTATGAGGAAGTGTGTACGGGAAAAACCGGACATGCCGAAGTCGTCGAAGTGGTTTTCGATCCGCACAAGACCGATTTCGAAACAGTCGCGAAACTCTTTTTCGAGATCCACGACCCTTCTCAAAAGATGCGCCAAGGCCCCGACATCGGCTCTCAGTACCGCTCCGCAATCTTCTATCTTACGGAAGAACAAAAAGAAACGGCGCTCGAATTGATCGAAAAGTTAAGGCGACAGCACATCCAGGCAGCTACGGAAATCGTTCCGGCGGGACCCTTCTATCCTGCTGAGGACTATCATCAAGATTACTACGGCAAGAATGGACAGGAACCCTATTGCCACAAAAAAACCATCCGATTTTAAAAAAATCTACTTGGTATTATAACGGGTGATTTCTTGGCGGAGGTCCTCGAGAATCGATTCCATCCAGCGGACATCGGAAAATTCCCGTTTCAGATCCTGAAAAATCTCTTTTTTCGCCTCTTCTAGAGTTTTCACTTTTTCCTTCCGGTAAAAATGGATCCAAAAAAGGATCGATACCTTTAAGTGGCCTCGGATGGCCGTTTTGCATTCCTTTTGGAATTTCTCCAATTCTAGATGGAGAGGCGATTTGACCTTCTTTTCTTTCTCGCGGAAGAATAAAAAAAGGCCCGCTCCCAATCCTCCGGCGCTAAGGAATGCTAGGATGGCCCAAATTTGCCAAGTGAATTCCGTCGGATGGGATTGAAAAAAATACGAGAAAACCGCTCCTGCAAGGCTCGCGCCCAAGATGAAAGCAGTACTAAGGCAGATAAAAATCATACTGGCAGCTTGGCAAAATATGCAGAAAAATTTCAAGTTGTATATCATACGATGTTATACCAAAATGGTTTCAAAATGTGATTTTTGGCTTCGTCGCCTTGGCGGCAATTTTTTGGTCTTTACTCGCGCCTTGCCTCACGGCAATGGTCGCTCGCTCCAGACATAAAAATTTGCGCCGCCTCCTTGCCAAATTCCCAAATTTTGAAACCATTTCGGTATAGCGAGGATTGAATGGATCAATTGAAAGTGCGGGGAGGCAAGTCCCTTCAAGGGCATATACAGGCTGCTGGCGCTAAGAATGCGATGACAAAGCTCCTTGTCGCTTCCCTCATTTCCGATAGAAAATGCACATTGTATAATGTGCCCAATATCGGCGATGTAGAGATCACCGTCAACCTTTGCCGCGAAATCGGCTCTGAGATCGAATGGGATAAAAAAGCCAAAACCATCCAGATCGTCACCCCTGAATTGAAAACCTCCTACGTTCCGCAACGCTATTCGGGATCCAATCGCATTCCGATCCTGATGATCGGCGCCATGCTCGGACGCACGGACGAAGATATCATCGTTCCTACGATCGGCGGCGATTTGATCGGCGCGCGTCCTGTCGACCTTCACATCCACGCCCTCCAAAAACTAGGCGCCACGATCGAATACCGGGAAATGAAAAAAGAAGGGGCCTATTTCGCACAAGCCCATGAGGGGTTGAAAGGCGCGGTCATCGAACTGCTCTATCCATCCGTCGGAGCGACTGAAAACACCATCCTTGCGGCAGTGAGAGCCAAGGGAACGACGCTCATCAAGAATGCCGCAATCGAGCCCGAGATCATCGACCTCATCCTTTTCCTACAAAAACTCGGCGCGAACATCATGGTCGATGTCGATCGGACGATTCGCATCCAGCAAGCCCATGAATTCCATGAAGTCGAACATACCGTTATGGCCGACCGCAATGAAGTCGCATCCTATGCCATGGCGGCAATCGCTACAAAAGGGAGAGTCTTCATCGAAGGAGCGGAACATCTCCACATGATTGCTTTTCTCAACAAGCTCCGGGAAATCGGCGGCGGGTTCGCCGTGAAAAGAAACGGGATCGAATTCTTCTATGAAAGCAACTTGCGAGGCGGACTCCATCTCGAAACCGATGTCCATCCAGGATTCATGACCGATTGGCAGCAGCCATTCGTCGTCCTTTTGACTCAAACGAGCGGCGCTTCAGTCATCCATGAAACTGTTTACGAAAATCGCTTCGGCTATACCCAAACTCTCAAAGAAATGGGGGCGGACATCGAACTCTTCACCCAGTGCCTGGGAGGCAAAATGTGTCGCTTCGCATCGAGCAACCACCTCCATAGCCTCGTCATCAAAGGCCCGACTCCGCTCAAAGCCCACGATATCTGGATCCCCGATTTGCGCGCCGGATTCGCTTATATCATGGCGGCTCTCCTCGCCTCCGAAGCGAGCACCATCAGCAACATCGAATTTCTGGACCGAGGCTATGAAGATCTCGTCGGCAAACTCTCCTTGCTCGGGGCAGACATCACCCGCCTCACTGCGCCAAAAAAAGCCTGTAAAGCCGCTTTACACAATCTCTTGATCAAACCTACATCCGAGGTTGACATCGGGGCTGCACTCTCATAAAATCTTCCTCCATGACCTCATCTATCCCTCTCTGGCGTCAAATCCAAAGAGAAAATTTTACCCGTATTCCGCCTCTTCTCGATTTTTTGGAACTTTCCGAGGAACTTCGAAAGAGGAGCATTTTGCCGTCCCCTAGGTTCCCTTTGAATCTTCCCCGCCGGCTCGCAGCCAAAATCGCAAAAAACACCCTCGACGACCCCATCTTGCGACAATTCGTCCCCCTAGTCGAAGAAACGGTTCAAGCATCCGGATTTACTCCCGAGCCTCTTCAGGACAGTTCGTTTCGAAAATCCAAAAAACTATTAAAAAAATACAACGGCCGGGCTCTGATCCTTACGACAAGTTCTTGCGCGATGAACTGTCGTTTTTGCTTCCGTCAAAATTTCCCCTATGAAACGGAGAAAATCGGTTTCGAAGAAGAGATCGCCCAGCTTTCTCAGGACGCTTCTATTTCGGAAATCATCCTCAGCGGCGGCGATCCCCTGTCTTTGAGTAACGATATCCTCTCCTCTCTCTTCCAAACCCTGGACGCCATTCCCCATCTGCGGAGGATCCGCTTCCATTCCCGATTCCCCGTAGGCATTCCTGAAAGGATCGATGATTCCTTTCTCTCGATTCTCGCGGCATCTTCAAAACAAATTGTGTTCGTGATCCATTGCAACCACCCCCGCGAGATGGATCCGGATGTCATCGCCTCTCTTAAGAAAATCGCTTTCCTTGGGATTCCGATCCTGAACCAATCGGTACTCCTGAAAGGCGTCAACAACAACCCCGAGGTTCTTTTAACCCTCTCCGAAATCCTGACCAATTCAGGGATCATCCCTTACTATCTTCATGCACACGATCCAGTCGAAGGGGCATCCCATTTTGCCCTTCCCTCATCGACAGGCCCGGAGCTAATCCGCTATCTGAGAGAGCATACTTCCGGCTATGGAGTCCCCCGTTTCGTCCGAGAAGAACCGGGATATCCCAGTAAAACTTTTATAAGCACCTGATTTCAAGTATTGAAAAATATCAACAAATACTTCTTTAAATAAATAACGAATTTGGATATAATTATCAGCAACTAACAACTAACCACTGTTAGATTCATAATCACCCTAATCACCTTTTTA
>JABDHH010000004.1 GCA_013285585.1 Chlamydiota bacterium | reverse complement strand
AGGTTCTCCTTGAAGAAATTGCACTTGAGATTGCCCAGCAGACGCTTCCTGTGCTATCCCATGAACACTCATGCAGGCTATGATGCAGGCCGCTGTACTTGTAAGTTTCATCTATCTCTCTCCCCTACTTTGTTTTCTAGGTGATTCAATCCTGGCATAAAAAAACAAATGCTGCAATTTTTTTTGAACTACGGAAAAACCCAGATGGAACTCTAGAGGCAATTGCAAAACTCCCGGCGCCAGAAAAATCGATGATTTTCAGTCAGTTTGCCTGGGCCGTAGGCCCTTTACCTTGTGGCCGAGCACAACTTTGAGCAAAGTAGGGCTCGGCCACAAGGAGGCAAAATGGCTTAAAAGGGCGATTTTGTTGGTCCCGCGAGTTTTGCAATTGGCTCTCTATACTGCGCCCGCTTATCGCAAAAACTCGAACGAAAATTTTATTCGGATAGGTTCTTGCTTTGAAACTCCTCATTCCTCCATAATTGGATCTTTATTTAAGGGAATTCCAATGTCATCACTTAGCACCAATGAAATCCGCGTCGGAATGAAAGTCGAAGTAGATAAAGAACCCTGGCTCATCATCTCCAATGAATTCGTCAAACCCGGTAAAGGCAACGCCTTCAACCGGATCAAAATGAAAAATATGGTGACAGGCCGCGTCGTTGAACGAACGTACAAGTCGGGAGACAAGCTCGATGTCGCCGACATCGAAGAGGCCCAGATGCGCTTCCTCTATAAAGAAGCTGACGGATCCGTATTCATGGACGACAAGACCTTCGATCAGGTCACGATTTCCAATGAGATCATCGGCAGCAACCAGCCTTGGCTCATGGAAGAATTGATCTACCAAGTCGTCTTCTACAAGGGCGCCGTCATCGAACTGATCCCACCCACTTTCATAGAGATGAGGATCGTCGAAACCTCTCCCGGAATCCGGGGCGATACTTCAGGACGGGTCCTCAAACCCGCGACCACCGAAACGGGAGCTAAGATCCAAGTCCCCATATTTGTCGGGGAAGGGGAAAAAGTGAAAGTAGATACCCGTACCGGCGAATATGTTTCCCGCGCTAATGACTGATATGCTGCGAGACCGGGCCCTCATGCTGAAGAAGGCCCGCGCATTCTTCGACGACCGGGGCGTTCTCGAAGTAGACTGCTGCGCTCTTGGGCCTCGCGCTGCGATCAATTCCAATATCGACGTCATCGGAGCAACCGTTTCCAATCACGAAACCGGATTCCTCCATACCTCTCCCGAATATGCCATGAAACGGCTGCTTGCAAGCGGCAGCGGAGACATCTATTACCTCGGCCACGTATTCCGCAAGGGGGATATCGGCCGCCTCCATAATCCCGAATTCGCGATGGCCGAATGGTACCGCCTCGGGGTCTCTTTTCCCGAACTGATCGAAGAGACTTGCGCCTTCCTCTGCCTTTTTTTTGGGCCTATCCCCATGCGGACGATCGGCTACCGGGAAGCTTTTGAGCGTTATGCAGGCCTCGACTATACGGCAGCTCCTCTTTCTGAAATCAAAAAAACGGCTCGTAAGTTGGGCGCCTCCGATTCCGAAAACTGGAACCGCGATCTGTTGATCCACTTCCTTCTTACGCACGCTGTCGAACCCCACTTAGGGCATGGCGAACTGACCGTTTTGACCGACTATCCGCCCCACGAAGCGGCTCTTGCGCAAGTCGTGGAAAAAAATGGGGAACAAGTGGCGGAGCGGTTTGAGATCTACTATGAAAGCGTGGAACTTGTCAATGGCTATCACGAACTTGCCGATGCCTCCGAGCTAAGGCGCCGAGCCCACGCAGAAAATGAAAGGCGCCGCTCTCAGAACAAGGAAACCTATCTCCTCGACGAACCATTCCTTGCAGCAATGGGGAATGGATTTCCCGAATGCTGCGGCGTCTCGGTCGGATTCGACCGAGCCCTCATGCTTCGCCGTAAAGCGAAATCGCTTGCCGAAGTTCTGCCATTTGCTTGGAACCAGGGCTTATATACCGAAATGAATTCAAAAGTTGGTTTTTGACTGCGTCGGCTTCGCAGCAAATTTTTTTATACCGCGCCCGCTTAGGTTGTGTGAATTTTGACAGCAGGTTTTTGGCTCCAGTACAAAAAATTTGCACGCCCTTCTTGCCAAATTCCCAACTTTTGAATTCACTTCGGTATACTCCTCTTCTTAGCACCTCTACTCAACAATGCTTGTATTGCATTAGAAAGAAACACCCAGAAAAACAACGAATCTATATCATATCCTTCGCCTTGTAAAGTATAACACACTCTAACGCCATTTCTGTACGATCGGCACGTACCGGCCTTTGCTAAACGCTTTTTGCGTGACGCGGAGGCCGATCGGCGCCTGACGCCTTTTGTATTCCGCCAGATGGATCTTGCGGACGATATCCCGTACCGTTTCTAGTCCTAGGTTTCTTTTTCGGGCAATTTCTTCAGGAGCTAGCCGATTCTCGATATAGTCTTCAATGACCGGGTCGAGGATCTCATAAGGCGGCAACGTATCGAAATCGGTTTGGTTCTCTTTCAATTCCGCGGATGGGATTTTATCGATGATTGCCTGGGGAATGATCTCTTCTTTTGCGTTGACGTAAGCGGCGAGCTGATAAATATGGAGCTTGGTCACGTCGTGCAAGACGCCCAGGCCGCCGGCCATATCGCCGTAGAGCGTCGCATAACCCATTGCCATTTCGCTCTTATTGCCTGTATTGAGCAGGATATATCCTTCCTTGTTCGAAAAGGCCATGAGGATCATCCCCCTGATGCGCGATTGGAGATTTTCCTCGGTGGCATCGAAAGGACATCCGCGAAACATCGGCTCCAGCAGGTCGAGATACGATTGGAAAATGAGGTCGATCGAAATGAGCCGGAATTCCACACTCAACTTTTTGGCCAGCTCTTCCGCATCGAACACGCTTCCCGGAGAAGAGTAGCGTGAGGGAAGCCCTACGCATAAGACGTTTTCCGCGCCCAAAGCTTCTTTGGCGATACAGGCGACTAGAGCCGAGTCGATCCCGCCGGAAAGCCCCACCATCCCTCTCTTGAAACCCTGCTTATGCAAATAGTCTCGCACGCCCAGCACGAGAGCAGAGTAGAGATCCGCGATCCCGTTTTCCGGCAATCTGCAAGGACATGCGTGGGTGTTGAGGTCTATGACCAGATCGTCTTCGGCAAATCCCTTGGCGATCTGGACCATCTCCCCTTTTTCATTGAGATAGCAGCTATGGCCATCGAAAACGAGCTGGTCGTTGACCCCGACTTGATTGCAAAGCACGACGGGACATCCGAGAGTCTTCGCGACTGTTTGGAATACGGAAAGGCGCACATCCTTCCGGTTGAAATAATAGGGAGATCCAGAAAGGTTGAGGAGCAGATCGGGCCTCTCCTTTTTTAGTTCTAAGACAGGATCGGTTCGGTAATGGGTATAACCCACCGTGTTGGAATGCTGCCACACGTCTTCGCAGATCGTCACGGCGATCCGATGGCCCAGATATTCCCAAATCGGCTCTTCCGTTCCTGGTTCGAAATAACGCCGCTCGTCAAACACATCATAGGTCGGAAGAAGAGTTTTATTTTTATAGCCGAGAAGTTTCCCATCGGCGCAAACAGCGACGCTGTTGTAGAGGAATTTTTCTTTGCCTTCGGGATTCCTTCTCGGCAGCCCGACACAGACGAAAAGCCCTCCCGTCGCAGGGAGGATCTCTTCCAATTTTTGCGCGCATGCGTCGATGAACGATTCGTCTAGCAATAGATCATCCGGGAAATACCCCGAAATCGTAAGCTCGGGAAAGAGGACGATATCGGCTTTCCGGTGCTTGGCTCTCTCGATCGCCGCAAGGATCTTGCGGGTGTTCCCTTCCAAATATCCAATCGTGGGGTTGATCTGCGCCGCGAAAACTTTCATAACCGTAAAGGTAAAGTTTTAATTTTTAAATCTCAATACGCCCCCTTGACAAGAGGGCCGCCTTGCGGTTTACTATGCGGAAATAATCTGAAAAAAGAGAAAAAACATGCGGCGAAACCAACTTTCCATCCACTCGGAAAACATCCTTCCCATCATCAAAAAATGGCTTTACAGCGACAAAGATATTTTCATCCGCGAACTCGTCTCCAATGCTACAGACGCTTTGAATAAAATCCGCATCCTGAGGGATCAGGGCCAATCCATCGATGGAAATCTCGAAATTGCGGTTACGATCGACAAAAAGCGAAAAACGATCCAGATCGCTGACAGCGGAATCGGAATGACCGAAGAGGAAGTGGAAAAATATATTGCACAGATCGCCTTTTCCGGCGCTGAAGAATTCGTCGCGAAATACAAGCCCAAAGATGAAAAGGAAGCGATCATCGGCCATTTCGGATTGGGATTTTATTCGGCCTACATGATCGCGTCCAAGGTAGAGATCGACACACGTTCTTATCTACCGGATTCGGAGGCCGTATTTTGGAGCTGCGACGGCACCTCCGATTATTCCATCGGAGCAGGAGCGCGATCGATCAGAGGCACGGAGATCACTCTCCATCTAGACGATGAGAGCCTAGAATACCTGGAGGAGGCGAAAATCCGCGAGCTGCTCCAGCGCTACTGCACGTTTATGCCGTTTCCGATTTTGTTGAACGGCAAGCCGCTCGGCAACAAGGCTCCGCTATGGATGAAGTCCACCGCAGACTGCACCGAAAAAGAATACCTCGACTTCTACCGGCAGATGTTCCCTCTCGATCCCAATCCTCTTTTCTGGGTCCATTTGAATGTCGACTACCCATTCAATCTAAAAGGGATCCTCTTCTTCCCAAAAATCCACCGTCGCTTCGATTCGCAAGAAAGCACGATCAAGCTCTTCTGCAACCGAGTTTTCGTTTCCGATAATTGCAAGGACATCCTCCCCGACTATATGATGATCCTCCGCGGCGCAATCGACAGCCCCGATATTCCGCTCAATGTCTCCCGCTCTTACCTCCAAGTCGATCAGAACGTCCGTCAGCTCAGCTCCCACATCGCAAAAAAAATCGCCGACCGCCTTTCGACCTATTTCAAAACCGAAAAAGAGAAATATGTCGACTCTTGGTCCGAAATCGAGATGTTCTTGAAATTAGGAATCCTCCAAGACGAGAAATTTTATGAGCGCGTCAGGGACCTTCTTATCTGGAAAACGAGCGATGGCAATTGGACCACTGTCGGAGAATACCTAGAGCGAAGCTCGGAAAAAAAGGTCTATTACTCCTCAACAGACCGCGACTCTCCTCTTTTGCAAATGTACAAAGAGAAGAAACTGGAGATCCTTTTTGCCCCTTCGCCAATCGATACGGCTCTGATTTCATTCCTGGAAGAGAAGCTCTCCTGCAAATTCCAAAGAATCGACGGGTCGCTCGACCCCAGCCTCGTGGATGCCTCCCGCGAAAAGAACCTCCTGGATGCGGATGGCAAAACCGAAGCGGCCAGAATCGCCGACTTCATCCGGACCGCTCTCGACAAACAAGAGTTGGAAATCGAGGCAAAGAGCTTAAGCTCCGACCGTCTTCCCGCTCTTTTAGTCCTGGACGAGACGCAAAGACGGCTGCGCGACTACATGGCGCTCACGCAAGGGAAATCGGCTGCTCCCTACCATCCGAAAAAAACGTTCATCATCAATACGAACAACAAGCTGATCCAGACGATAGCAAAGCTCAAAGAAAAACAGCCTGACGTAGCAAAAGAAATGGCGAAAGGGATCTACGATCTGTCCCTCTTGTCGCAAAGGGAAGTTGAGCCAGGCGATATTGACCGGGTGATTTCTCAGCAAACTGAAATTTTGGAAAAACTGAGCGCTCTGCTAGTTTGAGGAAATGAAGAGCCTCCTGTTCGTTTTCGCCCTATTCGCGCGGCTGCTGGACGCCGACGCCATTGCGTTATACTTGACCTGGTATACCGATCCATCGACGACGATGGCTATCCAGTGGCACACCCCGCTTTCGGAAAAAAGCGATGCGATTGAGATCCAAGCTCTCGCGGGGAATTGGAGGAAAGCAAAAGGTTCTCATCTCGAGTTAGGAGACCGGGTTGTCCATAAACTATTTCTCGATCATCTGATGCCCGATACCGAATATTCTTTTCGCTTGGAAGACGATCCAGCTATTTACAAGTTCCGAACCGCTCCAAAAACCTTAAACGGCCCCCTTCGCTTTTGCATCGGAGGAGACATCTATCAAACACCGGACCTCTTCCGCAAGATGTGCCGCGTCGTCAGCGCCAAAGATCCACTCTTCGTCGTGCTCGGCGGAGACATCGCCTACGCTGTGAATAGCAATCCGTTCCGCTTCCGTTCAATGGCTAGAAACCGATGGTTTTCCTTTCTGCAGGAATGGAAGGAAGAGATGATTTCGCCCGAAGGCCAAGTGATCCCGTTCCTCATCGTGCCGGGCAACCACGATATTTCGCCTGACGATTCAGAACTTTTTTTCGACCTCTTCGCATTTCCTGAAAAACAGCTCTACCGAGCGATCGACTTCGGCGATTATTTAAGTCTGATTCTTCTCGATTCCGATATTTACGAACCGATCGAAGGCAAACAGACCGAATGGCTCAAGCAAGCCCTTCAAACGCGCAGCCAATTCCCTTTTAAATTTGCCGTATACCATATAGCGGCCTATCCAAGCGTCTACTCCTATACTGGAAAAATCCCTGAAAAAATCCGTTCCAACTGGTGCCCTCTTTTCGACAAATACAACCTTTCCGCTGCCTTCGAAAACCACAACCATGCTTACAAACGGACGTTTCCGATTCGAGGCAATCAGGTCGTCGAATCAGGAGTGATCTACTTAGGAGACGGATGCTGGGGAGCGATTCCGCGAAACACCAAAAAAGCTTGGTATCTCGCGAAAGAAGCGCGAAAAAACAATGCTTATATGATCGAGCTAAGGCAAGACTCGGCTAAAATCGACGCTGTCGGTCTGCATGGAGAGCGGATCGACAGCTTGGAAATCCCCGGAATTAAGATTCGCTCGTAGCGTGAGCTTTGTTGGATTCTTCTTCTTGAGTGGCAGGCTGCACATCTGTGATCGCGGCTTTCAGTACTTCGATCTTGGCTCCGTCGACCATCTTAAGAACGACCGTCTGGTCAAGGATCCGGTCGACTTTCCCGACGATTCCCATGGCAGTGACTTTATCGCCTTTCTTGAGCGAAGAGCGCATTTGTTCAGCCGCTTTGCGCCGTTTTTGTTCAGGACGCCAAAGGATAAAATAGAAAAACACGAGAGCGATTCCGATCATGATCAGCGTAGAAGTGATCCCGCTTTGAGGACTCGGTGCGGCATCTTGGGCAAATATCGCTGCGGAAGGTAAAAGAAAAAGAATAGATGTTTTCATAGAAGATCCCTGTTAAATCTTGCATCAGAATGCCTGAAAATCCGTTTATTTTTCAAGCAATGCAATATTTTCTATATGATACGTATGAGGGAACTGATCGACCGGCTGAAGCCTCTTGAGCCTATATCCGGCTTGCTCGAGTTCTTCGATATTGGCTGCTTGGGTCATCGGATTGCACGAAATGTAAACGATCGTTTTAGGGAGTAAATTTTTTAGGTGGTTTAGAGCGAGAGGATCGAGCCCGATTCGGGGTGGGTCGACGATGACCGCATCAGGACGAATAAAAGTGGGGTCCGCCATCAATTGAGCGATCGTCTTGCCTACGTCTCCTTGATGCACAACCATATTGCCGATCCCGTTCCGCTTGAGATTTTCATTTGCATCGAGAACCGCTTCGGGACTCATTTCGATTCCAATGACCTTCTCGGCGCTCCGGGCGGCGGCCATCCCCAATGTTCCGGTTCCGCAGTAAAGGTCATAGAGGATCGATGGAGAGCCGAGCATAGAGAGAGCCGTGTCGTACAACTTTTCCGCTTGGAGAGTATTCGGCTGAAAGAAGGAACTGGGGCTGATTTTGAAAGAAAGAGGGCCCTGTTTCAGGTGAAGAGCTTCGACGATATGATCAGGGCCGTCTAAGAGCATTTCGTAGAACTGGGTGGGACGCCCTTTCATCAACTGATGGATGCGCAAAAAGATCGAAACGCCATCCGCAACGTTCCGAATCGATTTCACATATCCATCAAGATCGGATCGGGAAGGGGCGAAGTCGGGATGGCCTGAAACATTGAGCACTGCCATTTTTTGCTGGGTGCGGATCGCTTCCCGCAGCATCAAGTAGCGGAATGTGCCCGAATCTTTGGGAGGATAGTAAGCCTTTAGATTCGTCCCTTCCCACCAATCGCGCACGGATGCCGCGGCTGCGGAGAACCAAGGCGGACAAAGATGACATTCGGTCAGGTTAAACACATAAGGTTCGGCTTGGGCGATCATCAAGCCGAGAAATCGATCGCCTGCGCTATTTTGAGAAAAGGTGAATTCCATCTTGTTTCGGTAACCGAAAGGCTCCCTACAAGGAATGATCGGATCGACGGGGAACTTGCCAGCAAACGCCTTTTCGACTCGCCACATCTTTTCTTTTAGCTGGGCATTATAGCTCATCTGCTGCCAAGAGCAGCCTCCGCAGATCGACGCATGGGCGCAACGCGGACTTTCTCGATCGTCAGATGCGACCACGACTTCCACTAGGCGTCCTTTCTGTGCGCCATGCCTTTTCTTTCGCCATTCGACCCGGACGGTGTCGCCCGGAAGCGAGTGGGCGATCTCGATTTCCCTACCTTGAGGGAGGAATCCGACGCCGTACCCTTTTTTTGAAAATGTTTGAATGGAGATCTCTAGTGTCTCGGCAGGTTTTCGCATGCCATAGAGTCTACACTAGCGCTTCTTTTTCTTGAGCTTGGACTTTGGTTTCCGCAGCCTGCCGCCCTTTTCGGCTGCGACAGATTCTCTTCGAAACACTTTTGCGACTCTTTCCAATTTGATCGTTCCGACACGCACCCGCTGGGCTGCAGCCTTATTGCCGCGATGAACCTTCGTCAAATCTTTGACTACGTTTGCAAGGAGATGGTCGAGTTGCTGCATCGTTTCTTTTAAAGTCATTGGTTAGCTCCCTATTTCGTTCCATAGGTGCCGGAAAAATTTTTTCGCAATATTTTTTTTCAAGTTGTCCGTCATTTGAGATATTGCTATAAGGAGGCAATGGCTCCTGCACGCAAGGCAAGGCTTTTTCTTTTTTTTCCTACCGCCCTTGGAGCCATGCTCATTGGCAATCCAGCAGAACCATCTTTAGATAAAGTCGGCCTATTCACTCCTCCGGATTCGTGGGTCTCTCTCCGAGTCGCATTCCTAGAAGACTATGTATACCGGCAAAGATTTCGAGACGAATTCAAGTTGGATGACGCCGAACCCACAAAAACTTTTGCAAAGCTCTCCACGAACGCAGGAGTTGCCACGGTGAATTTCGAAGATCGGCTCGATCTCTATGGCATTCTCGGAGCATCACGGCTGCAGATCAACCAAGAAATCTTCTCCACTATGCAATTCTCCTGGGGTTTCGGAGGCAAAATCATGATCTTCGAAGCCAAAAATTTCTCCTGCGGACTCGACATCAAATACTTCGCCGCACACCAAAAACCCCGCTTTTTTCTTAGCGAAGGACTTCCCTTCAACGTGATCGACAATTTTCAATTTAAATATGACGAGACGCAATTCTCATTAGGCATGTGCTATCGTTATACTTTCATAGCTCCTTATATGTATGCCACGTATCTGATCTCGAAAATCGAACCAGATCCCACTGTCGCGCTAGTCCAGTGGCCTTTAGATACGACGATCTTGGTGGATGCGGTCTGCAAGTCAGTCGTTGCGCAGCGCCGTTGGGGCATGGCCGTCGGCGCCACTTTGCTCAGCGCTTCCAAAGCGACTTTGTCGGTCGAATCGCGCATGTTCAACCAGAATGCCATCGACGTGAATCTCGATGTTCGATTTTAATACCAAATGAGCCAGTTGCAAAACTCGCTTCGCTGCCCAAATTCGATGATTTCAAAGCCGGTTCGGTTGTTCGCAAATCGACATATCCTATTGGTCATAGGCGATTTGCGAAAAATCCGAATCCGGCGAAGAAAGCGCGGGTTTGGGCCCGAATTGGAGTTTTGCAACTGGCTCATAATACCAAATATCAGAAATAACGTTGGGTTTGGCAAGGAAGCTGCACAAATTTTTTGTCTGGAACGAGTGACCATTGCCAGCATGGCAAGGCACGAGTGAAGACGAAAAATTTGTTGCAGAGCTGACGTAGCCAAACCCAACGTTATTTCTGATATTTGGTATAAGTCTTCTCTTCAAAGGCTGTGGACCAGGTCCTCGCTTGGCTGAAAGCGCGATGGTACGCAGTCCAGTCGTTTTTGAAGCCTTCGCACAGCATCCCAACCCAATATAGCGGTAAACCCGCAAAGGCCAAGAAAGCTGAACCAAAAAGGGAGATATCCTTCTTGTCCCAAAGTCGCAGCGCGCATCCCCTCCATGACATAGAGCAAAGGGTTGACCAGGTGGGCAATCCCAATCGCCCAAGACAAGTCATTGACCGACTGCCAGGAATACATCCATCCGCCAAAGCAATACATCGGGTTAACGACGCGAACAAACAGGTGGGTCAAGCTACTCATCTTTTTCAACACGCTGGATAGCCAAAGAGCAAAAAATCCGAAGAACAAGTTGCTTGCCATGAAAATCAGCGGAAGCTTACACCAGTCGATTTTGCCCAAATTGAATTGGGAAAACAACACCAGCTTCCCAAGTGGAAACATAAGAAGCGCGATGATCGAGGAAACAATCGCCCAGGAGACTGCAATGTAGACAAACACGAGCCATGATGGGATCGGCAGAGACAAGGTATAAAGGATTGTCCGGTCTCCTTCTATATCCGCAATCATCAAGCTGACCTTTCCGATCACCTCAAAAAATCCAAAGCCTGCGATTGCCCCGATCAAAATAAAGGGACCGTACTCGGATGCGAGCCCGTATGAGGGGAGAAAATACGCGAAAATCGTCACAGTCGTAAAAAGCAAAATCCCCGTATCGATGAATTTCCCCCAAAATTCATTTCTAAACACCCTAAGATCGCGCCGGATCAAATGCGCGGCTGTGGAAACATATCCAGTCCATCTGGAAATTGTTGCATTACTTGGCGGCATAGTCGGACTCCTGGATCAGTTTGATAAATACGTCTTCTAGGCGACGCATTTGATGAAGATGTTTCAAGTTGTCCGGAGTATCGAGCGTTTTAACGACTCCAGCATCGATGATGCAAACCCTATCCGATAGAATTTCCGCTTCATCGAGATAGTGGGTTGTGAGCAGGATTGAGGCCCCGCCCTTTTTAAGCCCTTTGATCTGCTCCCATAGCTGATGGCGAATATGCGGGTCTAGACCAACGGTGGGCTCATCTAAGATGATGAATTTTGGTGAATGGATCAATGTACGGGCAATCAAGAATCTTTGCTTGTACCCTCCTGAAAGCACGGAGGCCTTCGCGTTGGCATATTCATGCAAATCAAACTGATCCATCAGGTCGGCGATTCGCGCGCGAATGTCATTCGATGCCATCCCATGATACCTTCCTGCGAAGAACAAATTTTCCTCTAAACTCAATGAAAGATCGAGATTCGGCTTTTGCGGGCAAAAACCAACATCTTTACGATAGGAGACGATATTTTTGTAAATGGACTCGTCCCGGTACAGCACATCCCCACCGCTACATGGGTGGAGACCAGCTAATATACTGGAGAGGGTGGTCTTGCCTGCGCCATTAACGCCTAAAAGACCCAAAACCTCGCCTTCTAGAATTTCCAAAGAAATTCCTTTCAGCGCTTCTTTGACAAAAGTTTTATCTTGGTAACGCTTCTTCACTGATCGCATTTCGATCAATGCTTTACTCATAAAAAACTCGTATAAAAAATGATGCGTAGGGAAAAATCCCTAGGATATTTGAACCCGAAAATTCGGGACGTCAGGAGTAATAGAAATTATTTGTTCATGATAAGGTAAATGTTATCCGAATACCGAGAAGAATTGCATCAAAAAAAAGCCCTGGCTAGGAAGGTAACCAGGGCGAAGAAAAATCTGGCAGTTCTCCCAGACTCTCGCGTAGCTCACATGGTTCGCGGCGAAGAATTGCATCAAAAAAAAGCCCTGGCTAGGAAAGGTAACCAGGGCGAAGAAAAATCTGGCAGCTACCTACTCTTCCATACTCTTGCGTATAGTACCATCGGCGACGAGAGGCTTAACTGCTGAGTTCGGGAAGGGATCAGGTGTTTCCCTCTCTCTATGGCCACCAGAAAAATGATTCGGTTGTCTGCGATACTCGCTTCCAACCTATTGAATTTACAGGCGTTTTCTCACTTGTCATTAACTTGAATCGGCTCTTGAAGAAAGCTTGAAAAAAAGTGTTAAGTCGTTGGACCGATTAGTATTGGTTAGCTGAATGCATTGCTGCACTTACACACCCAACCTATCTACCATGTAATCTTCATGGGGTCTCATTGGGAATTTTTATCTTGAGGGAGGCTTGGCGTTTAGATGCTTTCAACGCTTATCCTTTCCGAACATAGCTACCCGGCTATGCATCTGGCGATACAACCGGCACACCATTGGTTCGTTCACTTCGGTCCTCTCGTACTAGAAGCAACTCCTCTCAAAATTCCTGCGCCCGCAACAGATAGGGACCAAACTGTCTCACGACGTTTTGAACCCAACTCGCGTACCACTTTAATTGGCGAACAGCCAAACCCTTGGGACCTTCTCCAGCCCCAGGATGTGATGAGTCGACATCGAGGTGCCAAACCGCAACGTCGATATGAACTCTTGGTTGCGATAAGCCTGTTATCCCCGGAGTACCTTTTATCCGTTGAGCGACGGCGATTCCACTTTCTACCGCCGGATCACTAAACCCTACTTTCGTACCTGCTCGACTTGTTGGTCTCGCAGTCAACCTGCCTTATACTTTTACGCTCGATTCGTGATTACCAACCACGATGAGGCAAGCTTTGGACTCCTCCGTTACTCTTTAGGAGGATACCGCCCCAGTAAAACTGCCCGTCTGACACTGTCCTCCCCCCAGCTTCATGGGGTGGAGTTAGATTCTCAACTTGTTTAGACCAGTATTTCACTATTGGCTCCACCATGCCTGACGACACGGCTTCTAAGCCTCCTGGCTATCCTACACAAAACAAGTCAAGAGCCCATATCAGAGTACAGTAAAGGTTCACGGGGTCTTTCCGTCTTATTGCGGGTAAACAGCATCTTCACTGCTACTACAATTTCACCGAGTCTCTCGTTGAGACAGCGCCCAGATCGTTACACCATTCGTGCAGGTCGGAACTTACCCGACAAGGAATTTCGCTACCTTAGGACCGTTATAGTTACGGCCGCCATTCACCGGGGCTTTAATTCAACGCTTTGCCCTTGCGGGCTGACGTCTCCTTTTGACCTTTCGGCATTGGGCAGGTATCACACCCTATACGTCTTCTTAGACGAATTAGCAGAGTGCTGTGTTTTTGTTAAACAGTCGCCTGGGCCATTTCACTGCGGCTAAAATGCGCTCTAATTGTTCACTATCACGCCTTCTAGCGCCACTTCTCCCGAAGTTACGTGGCTAATTTGCAGAGTTCCTTAACGTGAGTTCTCTCGCGCGCCTGAGTATATTCTACTCACCCACCTGTGTCGGTTTTGGTACGGTCGCCATCAGCGACTAGAGGTTATTTCTTGAAAGCCTCGCGCTACGCCATCGGTTCCCTTGCGTTCCCCTTGTCATTACCCCAGCTTTATGCCTACGGTTTTCCCTATAGACCCGCCGCGATAATGAACGGACATCCAATTGTCCGCGCGCTTAACTTGCTTTGTCACCCCATTGTCATTGCTTTAGGCGGCACAGGAATATTTAACCTGTTTCCCATCGCTTACGTGTTTCCACCTCTGCTTAGGGGCCGGCTAACCCAGGGAAGACGAACTTTACCCTGGAAACCTTAGGTTTTCGGCGAGGAGGATTTTCACCTCCTTTGTCGTTTACTTATGCCATGCATATTCACTAGTATGCGCTCCAGCACTCCTCTCGGTATACCTTCGCTGCACATACTACGCTCTCCTACCGCTCATAACTTGCGTTATGAACCCGTGATTTCGGCTCTAGTTTTGAGTCCCGGATATTATCGGCGCAGAGTCTCTCGATTGGTGAGCTGTTACGCACTCTTTAAATGATGGCTGCCTCTAAGCCAACATCCCAACTGTTTTAGAAACTCTACTTCCTTTCCCACTTAAACTAGAATTTGGGGCCTTAATCGACGGTCTGGGCTGTTCCCCTTTTGACTATGAAGCTTATCCCCCACAGTCTATTTCCCGGCTGCTTTTTAAGTATTCGGAGTTTGATTCCCGTTGGTAGGCCGGTAGGCCCCCGCGGAGATTCAGTGCTCTACCCCCTAAAAAGTATTGCCAAGACTAACCCTAAAGTTATTTCGAAGAGAACAAGATATCTCCAAGTTTGATTGGCCTTTCACCCCTATCCACAGCTCATCCGAAACTTTTTCAACAGTTACCGGTTCGGTCCTCCACAGGATTTTACTCCTCTTTCAACCTGGCCATGGATAGATCACTTGGTTTCGTGTCTAGACCTTATGACTTATTCGCGCTATTCACGCTCGCTTTCGCTACGGCTCCACAACGGAAGTTGCTTAACCTTGCCATAAAACCTAACTCGCTGGCTCATCATGCAAAAGGCACGCCGTCAGCCATTCCCCTAAAAGGGGCATAGGCCTCCGACCGTTTGTAAGCTGCTGGTTTCAGGTTCTATTTCACTCCTCTAACAGAGGTTCTTTTCACCTTTCCTTCGCAGTACTGGTTTACTATCGGTTATCGACGAGTATTTAGCCTTGGAGGGCGGGCCCCCCTGATTCAGACCGGGTTTCACGTGTCCGGCCCTACTTAGGTACCAATCTAACTGCTTCCTTCTTTCGCGTACGGGGCTATCACCCTGTGTCGCGCCGCTTTCCAGCAGCTTCCGCTAAAAATCCGCAGCCGTTATGACTGGCCCTGCAACCCCCGAAAATAAATTTTCGGGTTTGGGCTATTCCCGTTTCGCTCGCCGCTACTAAGGGAATCTCTATTTGATTTCACTTCCTCCGCTTACTGAGATGTTTCACTTCAGCGGGTCTCGCTTCTAAAACCTATGTATTCAGTTTTAGATACTGGGTGTTTAGTCCAGTGGGTTTCCCCATTCGGATATTTCCGGGTCAAAGCCTTTTTCCGGCTCGCCGAAACTTTTCGCAGGTTAACGCGTCCTTCTTCGCCTGTCGATACCAAGGCATCCACCAGCAGCCCTTAATAACTTAACGTACAATATTTCAAAGAAACCGCTCCTTTCCACTATCCGAACCTTTCCGTTTTGCGGATAACTTCGGATAGCTTCCATTCACCGCATTCCTTTTCGCCTTCTTCAAGCGCCGATTCAAATTAATGAATTGGCTATTTATAAATTCTAAATTGTAATAACTATCAGTGATTTAATGCCTGTAATTCAATCTATCAAGATATTTGCTTTGACAGAGGAAAGAAAGAAGAATATCCGAACTGACTCGCTCAACCTAAGACTAACGAATCCTAAGATTCGCCATTTTGTCTTTAAAGGAGGTGATCCAGCCCCACCTTCCGATAGGGCTACCTTGTTACGACTTCATCCCAGTCATCGGCCTTACCTTAGGCGCCTCCCTCCTTGCGGTCGGGTCAGCGACTTCGGGTAAAACCAACTCCCATGATGTGACGGGCGGTGTGTACAAGGCCCGGGAACGTATTCACGGCGTTGTTGCTGACACGCCATTACTAGCAATTCCAACTTCATGTAGACGAATTGCAGTCTACAATCTGAACTGAGATCGGTTTTACAGGATTTGCTCCGCCTTACGGTTTCGCTGCCTTCTGTACCGACCATTGTAGCACGTGTGTAGCCCTGGACATAAAGGCCATGCGGACTTGACGTCATCCTCACCTTCCTCCTGGTTAACCCAGGCAGTCTCGTTAGAGTTCCCGCCTTTACGCGTTGGCAACTAACGATAAGGGTTGCGCTCGTTGCTGGACTTAACCAAACACCTCACGGCACGAGCTGACGACAGCCATGCAGCACCTATGTAAAGACCCTTTCGAGAAATATCATCTCTGATATCGTCCTCTACATTTCGAGCCCAGGTAAGGTTCTTCGCGTTGCATCGAATTAAACCACATGCTCCACTGCTTGTGCGGGCCCCCGTCAATTCTTTTGAGTTTCACCCTTGCGAGCGTACTCCCCAGGCGGCATACTTAATGCGTTAGCTCCGGTACAGAAAGGGTTGAGCCCCCCTACACCTAGTATGCATCGTTTACGGCAAGGACTACCAGGGTATCTAATCCTGTTTGCTCCCCTTGCTTTCGCGCCTCAGCGTCAGTATCAGCCCAGAAAACCGTCTTCACCACTGGTGTTCTTCCACATATCTACGCATTTCACCGCTACACGTGGAATTCCGTTTTCCCTAACTGAACTCTAGAAAGGAAGTTTCAAATGCAGCTCCGGGGTTGAGCCCCGGAATTTCACATCTGACTTTCCTAACCGCCTGCGCGCCCTTTACGCCCAGTAATTCCGATCAATGCTTGCACCCTCCGTATTACCGCAGCTGCTGGCACGGAGTTAGCCGGTGCTTCTTTACCAAGTACCATCAAATCAACGGAGTGTTATCCCGTCTCTCTTGTTCCCTAGCGAAAGAGCTTTACAACCCGAAGGCCTTCTTCGCTCACACGGCGTCGCTTCGTCAGGCTTGCGCCCATTGCGAAAGATTCTCGACTGCAGCCTCCCGTAGGAGTCTGGGCAGTGTCTCAGTCCCAGTGTTGGCGGTCAATCTCTCAATCCGCCTAGACGTCTTAGCCTTGGTGAGCCGTTACCTCACCAACTAGCTGATATCCCATGGGCTCTTCTCTAACCACGAGGTCTTACGATCCCCCGCATTGATATCTTAGGATGCCCTAAAACACCTCATTCGGTATTAGCGGCCGTTTCCAGCCGTTATTCCCAGGTCAGAGGTAGATTACCCATGTATTACTAACCCTTGCGCCACTATATGGAGTTGCCCCCATATCGTACGACTTGCATGCCTCATCCACGCCGTCAGCATTCGATCTGAACCAAGATCAAATTCTCATAAAAAATATTCTATTGACTAAAGTTGTTTGGCAGATACACTTTCGTGCATCCGCACAAGTCAGTTCTTCTATTCTTCTCTCTTTCCACTGTCAAAACAGGTCTGGAAAGTCTCTCGCTTTCCTTTTCGCATTTAGATCAGGTTTTGATTAATGCGAAGAAAAGAACATACAACACCCTGAGATTTTCGCCAAGTTTTTTTGAGTCCCAACCCGTTTTATTAATTACAAATAGCTGATTTTAACCATGTTACAATCAAAAATAATCCCCCCAAAGGAGACGAAGCATCAGTTATACTCCGCGCGGCCTGAAACACCGTACCGTTTGCTGATCGTTCTTTCCCACTAGTGTGAGAAGTGCTTTTCTCTCAAAAAAATTCATTGCGCCATTCAACTGAAATCTTTATCGTTATATTGAAAAAGCAATTCTCAGGTCGTCAACGTGCGAACCTGGGAGCAAATTTATCAAAGAGGGCTTGCCCCTCTGAGAATTAAAAAGTGGAGAATACATTATGAATTTCAAGTGGGAAAACGCCTTCAGCAAAACCCTGGTGTCTTGCGTTGCAGTCCTCGGCTTATCAACGCAACTTACAGCAGCGCCAGACAGGTGTATGCAAAAGGACAAGCCTAATTTTGCATTTGCCTATCCAAAAGACCTGAATCTTTCCAATCCTATCGACCTGTATTTTTACGTAGAAGGGCTGGCTTTCCAAGGCATGCAGACCGGCCTCGATTTCGTACTGGTAGACAAAAATGCACCAGGCGCTACTGCCATCAACGCCACAGTCGGCGGGTTCGGTCAAAATGAATCCTGGGGCTATAACTTCGGCAGCCGGATTGGCATAGGAGCCTATGTACCCCACGACGCTTGGAATATCGACTTCGACTGGATGTGGTTAAACGTGACCGATTCAGAAAGCTATGAAGCAGGCACTGGCGCTACCCTTCCAACGCTGCTTGCCGATAACGGGAGTGGCACATCGCCTTACCTTTCCTATGGTTCTTCAGGAGCAACCTGGCAATGTATATTTAACGTTCTTGACGCGACTTTAGGCAAACCCTATCACATCAGCCGCAAGGTGATCTTCAATCCTCACTTTGGTCTGCGATTCGCTTGGATCGATCAAGAATACGGAGTGAACTATGGCGGCGCAACGATTGCCAGCCAGGCAACCCCGATCAAATACAAAGCTGAAAATGATTTTTGGGGTGTAGGTGCGCGGGTAGGAATGAATACGGATTGGCTCCTGGGTTATGGATTCAAGATCTTCACCAACCTTTCTAGCTCCATACTGGCTGGCTGGTTTGATAATACAATCAAATACGGGACGGCAGCTCTCGAGACCGTTACTCTATCAAGCAAGCCTCAAGTTGTCGTTCCAAACTTGGAACTAGCAGCTGGGTTTGATTGGGGCACTACTCTGGGCAATTGCGGCGGATATTACCTCGATTTCCGCGCAGGATATGAGTTCCAAATTTGGTGGGATCAGTGGAACACGAGACAATTCGTAACAGGTGTCGCTGATGGCAATTTCAACAATGTGCCCACCTATGGCAACCTGTCGCTGAATGGATTCACCTTCAAAGTGCAACTCGACATGTAATCTTGTCGATCGCTCCGATCTCTAGCGAAAGCTCCGCGGGAAACTGCGGAGCTTTTTTTTTGCATCGATCGCTCCTCAGAGCATGTCTCTCAACAGTCCGGCCCAGACGAAAGCCACCCGCAGCGCTTAGAGAACTGAACTTCGATTTCGTTCGAGTTATACCAAATATCAGAAATAACGTTAAGTTTGGCAAGGAAGCTGCACAAATTTTTTGTCTGGAACGAGTGACCATTGCCAGTATGGCAAGGCACGAGTGAAGACGAAAAATTTGTTGCAGAGCTGACGTAGCCAAACTTAACGTTATTTCTGATGAGGCAATTGCAAAACTCCCGCCAAGTCGATACAGTCACTTCATTGGATATTGGATCGAAATTCGGCTTAAAAGAACTCAAAAATCGACAGAAGAACCTTTAGGATAGGATTCAGAATCTCCAAGAGGGACGAAGCAATCTTTCTATCGCTTTTCGGACCACTATCCTGCAACCAGACCGACGGCTTCCTGCAGCAAATACACTCCGATTCCCGCAATGTAGCTGATAAAGGCGATCCATCCCACTTTACGCAAGTACCATAGAAAACTGATTTTCTCCAGGCTCATGAGCGCGACGCCGGCAGCGGATCCGATGATCAGAACGCTGCCTCCGGTGCCTGCGCAAAAGGCAAGAAGCTGCCAGAAGGAAGAGTCGACTGGATACGTTTGAATATCGTACATACCCATCCCTGCGGCGACAAGAGGCACGTTATCGATGATGGCTGAAATCAGTCCAATGATAATTGGGATCGCGGTCAAGTTCTTGATAGTATGGTCGAGAAAATCTGCCAATTGGTGCAATAGTCCCGCTGCGCTCAACGCGTTGATGCAGAGCAAGATTCCTAAAAAAAACAAAATTCCCGAAGTATCGATACGGCTCAAGATGTGCGGAACGCGAAGGTGTTTCCGAGTTTCTGCTTCCCCGTGGATAAAGTCGGTTGTGAACCAGAGGGCGCCAAGCGAAATGAGCATGCCCATGAAAGGAGGCATGCCAGTTAAGGCTTTAAAAATGGGAACGAAAATAAGCGCGCCCAGGCCGAGAAAAAAGATCAGCCGCCCCCCAGGCTCCGTCTCATCTTCGCGGGCTCGCTGCACGATTTTGGGATAATGCCCTTTCAATCCCATTCCGAATATCCAGAGAGCCACGATCAATGAAATCATGCTTGGGATAAAAAGTAATTTCATCACAGCAAGCGTTGTGATATTTCCTTTGATCCAAAGCATCGTAGTCGTCACGTCGCCGATAGGAGTCCAGGCTCCTCCCGCGTTTGCTGCGATCACGACCATTCCGCCGAGAAGCATCCGGTCTTCACGGTCCTGCACTAATTTTCTCAGCAAGGAAACGATCACGATAGTGGAGGTGAGGTTATCGAGAATAGCGGAAAGAAAAAACGTAATGAGGCCAATCAACCAAAGAAGTTTCTTTTTCGAGCTCGTACGAATTAGATCCGTTACGATCTTGAATCCTTTATGGGAATCGATCAGTTCGACAAGCGCCATAGCGCCTAAAAGAAAGAAAATGATCTGGGTGACATCGCCTAAGCTTTCAGCTAAATGCTGGATGTTATCCGCGGTTTCGCCTGTTTCAATGAGGAATAAAAACATCCAGGTCAACACAGCCATCAAGAGAGCCGAGGCGGTCTTATTGATCTTGATATTCGCCTCGAAGATGATCGCCACATAACCGACAGCAAATGTGATGACGATCAGGAGATTGGCAAGTTGGTCATATAACATATCTTTCCTATAATTCTACTTTAAACCTGATTGAATAACATCGTGCATGCGCAATAAGCCTGCGACTTTCCCATTTTGCAAAACGGGAAGAACCGTAATCAGCCTGCTTGGATCTTCTTCCATCTGACGCAAAGCTGCAAATGCGAATTGGTCGGGATCAACCGTTCGGGGAGAGGGGGTCATGAGAGTTCCCATTTGTGCTTGCAGAGAGGCTTCTCCTTTCGAGTGGATCGCCCTGCGCAAATCGCCATCGGTGAAAATGCCTTGAAGCTGGCAATTTTCATCGACAATTAAGATACTCCCGCATCGCTTTCCCGTCAGTTCGTGAAGGATATCGATGAGCCGGTCTTGACTGCCGCAAATGGGAACCGCATTGCCCTTGAGCATCAGATCCGATACTTTAAGAGTGATCTTGCGGCCCAACAAACCAGCAGGATGGTTCGAAGCGAAATCCGAGACCGTAAATTGCTTGGCCTGCATCAATGCGATCGCAAGGCAGTCCCCGAAGATGAGCTGTGCGGCAGTGGAGGTAGTCGGAGCTAAATCGAACGGGCACATTTCCTTCTGAATGGGAAGATGGACGATGAGATCCGCCGCGGCAGCTAGCCTGGAGGAGAGATTGGAAATGACGCCGATCGCAAAGGCTCCTCTTTTCCGGATATGGGGAATCAGGCCTAGAAGCTCTTCCGATTCTCCGCTTTTGCTGAAGGCAAGAAAGATATCCTGCTTGGAAACGATTCCGACATCTCCGTGCAAGGCTCCGGCGGGAGAGAGAAAAACAGCCCGGGTTCCTGTGGATACAAGAGTCGCGGCAATTTTTTGCGCGATAAAACCGCTTTTCCCGACTCCGGAGAGAAATAGAATGCCTTGACAATCGCGGATCGCTTCGAAAGCCTTCTGCACTTCGTTCAAATTGACCGCATCGAAGAATTGATTCAGCGACTGGCGAAAAGCATCGAAGAAGACCCGCATGCTTCCATGTTACAAATGCCAATACTTGAAGTCTTCTAAAAAATCGATTAATATCGGAATTATGAACAAGATACCTATCGCAGTAGCCGAAGGCGACGGAATCGGTCCGGAAATCATGCGCGCGACGCTTCACATTCTAGAAGCAGCCGGAGCGGCCCTTGAGATCCACAAAGTGGAAATCGGGGAAAAAATGTACCTGAAAGGATTTCCAACCGGAATGGATCCGAAAATGTGGGATGTCATCCGTGGAACGAAAGCTTTTTTGAAGGCGCCCATTACGACGCCGCAAGGCGGCGGGTTCAAAAGCCTGAATGTAACGATCCGAACGACGCTTGGATTATACGCGAATGTCCGGCCTTGTGTTTCTTATTTTCCTTTCGTCGCAACGAAACATCCCGAGATGGACGTCGTGATCGTAAGGGAAAACGAGGAAGACCTGTATGCCGGGATCGAATACAGGCAGACGCCGGACGTTTGCTCCTCTATCAAGATCATTTCCCGCGCAGGATCGGAAAAAATCATCCGTTATGCATTCGAATACGCAAAACGGACGGAGCGGAAAAAAGTCACCTGCTTCATGAAAGACAACATCATGAAATTTTCCGACGGCCTTTTTCATAAGGTCTTCGACGAAATTGCCGCCGAATACCCCAACATCTTGAACGAGCATTGGATCGTCGATATCGGAGCCGCCAAGCTTGCCGACACGCCTGAGGTTTTCGATGTGATCGTCATGCCCAATCTTTATGGGGACATCCTTTCGGATGTCGCAGCGCAAATCGCCGGCTCCGTCGGCCTGGCTGGATCGGCCAATATCGGCGAGAAAGGAGCGATGTTCGAAGCGATTCATGGATCGGCTCCCCGCCGAGCTGGACAAAATGTGGCGAATCCTTCGGGCCTTATCCTCGCGGCGGTTCAAATGCTCGTCCACATAGGTCTCGTAGAGGCCGGAGAAAAGATCCACAACGGGTGGCTTGCGACGCTTGAGCAAGGCATCCATACCTACGACATCTTCAAAGAAGGATTGAGCAAGCAAAAAGTAGGCACAGCCGAATTCGGTGCTGCGGTGATCAAAAATCTCGGCAAAAACCCCCAACAGCTCAAAACTGTCGCTTATAGTCGCGCGGCTGAGCCGCTGATCCACAAGCATCTTCCGACCTCTTCCTCTAGAAAGCTAGTCGGTATAGACGTTTTCATCTATTTCCGCGGACAGATGCAGCAATTTTTCGACCGGATTTCCCATATCAACGTGGGCGCTTTGAGACTGAAAATGATCACGAACCGCGGAGTCAGAGTTTGGCCGCAAGGCCAGCCCGAAACGTTTTGCATCGAACAATGGCGCTGCCGATTCGTCTCGGATGAAGACAAGGCGGTATCCCAACATGAGGTCATCCAGATCCTGCATGCGTTCGACCATGTTCAGATGGACGTAATTAAATCGGAGTTTCTCTATACATTCGATAATAAAGCGGGCTATTCTTCTGCGGAAGGATAAGAATATTTAATCCAGGCTGATATTTTCTTCCAGAAGCTTCTTAAGTTCGCCTAAGAATCCGCAGCCGTAGAGGCCATCCAAGACCCGATGGTCGAACGTGAGAGAAATCCACATCATCGACCGGATCGCGATCGAATCATCGGGCAGAGCCACCACTTTCTTGGAGATCGCACCGAGTCCGACGATGGCAACTTCAGGGAACCGGATGATCGGGATTCCAATCATTGTGCCGGTCATGCCAAAATTTGTCATCGTGATCGTCCCTTCCCGAGTTTCGTTAACCTCAAGCCGATTTGTGCGGGCTTTCTCGGCCATTTCTGCGATCTGCCGGGCAATATCGGACAAAGAGAGCCTCTGACAGCTCCGAATCACGGGAACCATCACGCCTTGCTCAACGCTTACCGCGATTCCGAGGTTCACGAACTTCTTCATGACGATCGTATCCCCTTCTAGCGATGCGTTAAGCAGAGGAAACGCATGGAGTGCTCTGGCCATTGCTCTTGCAGCAAAAGCGGTGATGGAGAGTTTGGCTCCCTGTTTTTGGAGAAACGAAGATTTTTGATCCTGGATGAGTTTGACGAGCCGCGTGACATCCACTTCAGTAACGAGGGAGGCGTGCGGCGCTTCGTAAAATGAGCGAACCATATTGTCGGCGATTGCTTTGCGGAGCGAACTCATCTTGACTCTTTCCGTGTCGTCCCTTTGCGGGAGAGCCAGAGATTTTACCGGAGGAAGGTAATCTTCCACGTCCTTCTTCGTCAAGCGTCCGCCCTGCCCCGTTCGGGGAATCCGATCGATCTCTTCGAGTTTCAAACCTCTCTCTTGCAAAAGGCGCATGACCGAAGGAGAGAGGAAATCTTCCATTCCAGTGGCAGGACAAGCAGGGGGCGTAACCTGCGTTTTGAGTTCGATTCCTTCAGAATTTGGAGCGAATCCACAACTGGCGATTGCTGCGGACTCAACCGCTCCAATGCCAGACAAAATGGCAAGAGTCTCGCCGACTTGCACTTCTTGGTTCGGTTGGACCAGGATTGCTTGAAGAATTCCTGCTTCGGGAGAAGGAATTTCGCTATTGATTTTGTCGGTCGAGACCTCGAGGAGAGGCTCATCGAGATCTACCTTGTCCCCAATATTTTTGAACCATTGGACAACCGTAGCGCTGACAATGCTTTCTCCAAGCTTTGGCAAATTAATTTTTATTGGTTCTCTCATAAGTGGGGTTTCCCCAACTTTTGTTTCGGTATATTATCGATTTCATGATCGATTTTTGCAATGAGTTTTTCCCATCTCGCTTTCCCTTCCAACCATTCGATTTCGATTTCAATAAAAACAATAGGAAGGCAGCAGCGGGGGTTTTTAATAAAATCTTTTTCAGTCGTAATCAACGCCTTCGCCCCTAATGTTTTGCATCTTTCGGCAAACCGCTCGAGAACAGCGGGGTGAGCCGGCTCATGATCGGCGAGGAACCATTCGGCCATGACCTCTACGCCCAAGTCAGCTACACTTTTTTTGAAAAGGCGGGGATGAGCGATGCCGCAGAAGATCCCGACTTTCCATCCTTGAACCAAGATTTCTTGTTCTTTTTCATCCAAGATCCGAACGGTTGATGCGCAAAAATCGCGGCCGTTGGAGAAAACGGCGTCCGCTTTTTGCAATCTTTTGGGGCTGTCTCTCAAAAAACCCCAGGGAAGATAATGTCCTTTTCCAAGAGGGTCTTCCTCTCTGACAAGCACGATGTCGAAATCTCGATGGAGTTTTCGGTGCTGAAAACCGTCGTCGAGCAAGATCAATTCAGCGCCATCAGCCACAGCGCGCGCAGCTATTGAGGAGCGTTTTTTGCCGACATAGATTTTCGCATTCGGCAACCGGCGCTTTAGAAGCATGGCTTCGTCGGGGATTTTGCCATAACCTCGAGAAAGGATCGCTACCTTTCTGGAAGCAAAAGATGCCGCCATCATTTGGACGAACGGCGTCTTGCCCGTTCCTCCTGCGACAATATTGCCCACGCTCACGACGGTGCAGGGGACTCGGACGGAGCGGATCCATTTCCAATCGTACAATTTGTTTCTAAAAAAAACTGCGGCCCCCCAGATCCAGCTCAGAGGAGCGAAGAACCAAGAAGCTCCCCGCTCAATGAGCTCCCGACCCAGCGCAAGGCATTTGTTTTGCATATACCGCGCCCGCTTATCTTGAGTGAATTTTGTTGAGCATCTTTTTGACTCCAGCGCATTGCTCGATCTCGTTAACATTGTGCAAGTTGATCTCGATCTCCGCAACGCCACTGGAGCCAAAAACCTGCTGTCAAAATTCACACAACCTAAGTGGGCGCTGTATAAAATAGTTCGTGTTCGACGCGTTCGATGACAATGTGGATCGCCGCCATGTGGGCTTCCTGGATCCTATCTGAGAAGGGAAAACCGGAGACGATCCACTCCAGATCGCACAACCCTTTCATCTTGCCTCCGGTTTTCCCGAGAAAGGCGATGGTTTTCAGCCCCTTTTGCTTTGCGGCATTTGCCGCGGCGATCAGATTCATTGAATTGCCGCTCGTTGTCATTGCGACGAACAAATCTCCAGGTTGACCGAGCGCTTCCACTCCGCGAGAGAAAACCGATTCGAATCCCATATCGTTGGCAACACAAGTCAGATGTCCGGGATCTACCAGGGCAATCGCAGGAAGCGCGGGTCGAAAACTTCGGAATTGACCGGTCAACTCTTCAGCGAAATGCATCGCATCGCAGAGGCTTCCTCCGTTGCCGGCAATCAATAATTTCCCTTTGTTGCGCAAGCTATCCGAAATCCATTCCGCAGCGGTCTCGATGAAATGGAGAGCATGAGGTTCTTTCAACGCGGATGCGGCGCGGATCGCCTCTTCGACTGATTTGAGAATTTCGTTTTTCATCTTCGTTTGATATACTACCTGTACAATGAAAAACATTGCAATCGTCGGAGCAACCGGAGCGGTCGGACAAGAGATTCTCCGCCTTTTGCAGCACCGCGAATTTCCGGTGAGCCGCCTCCGCTGTTTCGCCTCTTCCCGCTCGGTCGGGAAAATAGTCCATTTTAAATCGGAAGAGATTGCATTGGAGGCATTGGATGAACATTCTCTAAAAGAAACGGATCTCGCGTTTTTTGCCGCCGGAGGAACCATTTCCAGAGAATGGATCCCTCGGACAAAATGTCTTGTCGTCGATTCGAGCTCCGCATTTCGCGAATCCGCGCCTCTCATCATCCCTGAAATCAATATCCACGCTCTAAACACTCATCGAGGAGTTGTCTCCTCCCCTAATTGCGCCGCGACGATTTTGCTCATGCCCCTTTTTCCACTCCATCGACAATATAAGGTCAAGCGGATCGTCGCTTCCACCTTTCAGGCAGCGAGCGGAGCGGGGGCCCATTTAATGGAAGAGCTCAAGAAAGAGACGGAAGCTTTTCTAGAAAGCCGCCCATTTTCCCATTCTCTTCCGTTTCCCTATGCGTTCAATCTCTTCCCCCACAACTCTCTTCTCCATCCTTCCGGTTATGTCGAAGAAGAGCGCAAAATGCTCTATGAGACGCGCAAAATCCTCGAAGACCCGGAGATCCAAGTGAGCGCAACGTGTGTGCGCGTTCCGGTTCTCAGAGCCCATTCCATCGCAGCCAACGTAGAATTCCACAAGCCCTTTTCTCTCGAAGCGATCTATAAAGCTTGGGCCCAGGTTCCGGGATTGAAAATTTTCGAAGACCGTTCGATGAACCGCTTTGCTACCCCATTCGATGCAACGGGAAAAGACGAGATTTTTTGCGGACGGCTCCGGATCGATCCGAGTCAGCCTAACACCCTCGAATTTTGGGCGGTAGGCGACCAGCTTCTCAAAGGAGCCGCTCTCAATGCCGTTCAAATCGCAGAACAGCTGCTCTTATTTCACTAATCGAAAGGAGCTGGCGTTTCGAATGTCAGCAATTCCTTTGTCACGGGATGTTGAAAAGCTAGCTTTTTGCAATGGAGCCGAATGGCGTCGCCGTCGCCGTTTTGACTCCCGTAGCGCCGGTCGCCGACAATTGGATGGCCGATAGCGCTGAATTGCGCCCGGATCTGATGGTAGCGGCCAGTCTCCAATTCGATTTCGACGAGAGTCGAAAGCGCCTTGTATTTGACTGTTTTGTAATAGAGACGAGCGTGTTTTGCTTCAGGATCGTCTTTTTTTGCGATGATGGCTCGATGATCTCCGTGAATCAGGTAATGGTCGAGTTTCCCATCTTTTTTTTCAGGCAGAGATTCCACTTCCGCTAGATAAATCCTCTGGATTTCTTGCAGCCTCGATTGTTCGTTCAGCCTGCTCAATGCTTTGCTTGTGCGAGCAAAAAGAACAAGGCCGCTTACAGCTCGATCGAGCCGGTGGATAGCGTGAAGGAACACGTTGCCTTGTTTTTGATACTCTTTCTTGATCCAAAGCTTCACAACCGCCTCAAGGCTTGGAGAGTCGGTATCATCAGGCTGGGTCAGCATGCCGCAAGGCTTTGCTGCTACAGCCAAATGATTATCGACGTACAGAACTTCGGCGTTGTCTGATAACTTCATAAAGAAGAAGAGTTGTTGCGGAAGCGACGTTAAGAGAATCGGCAGCTCCGAACATCGGAATCCGCACTGAGATGTCGGCCTCTTTCATCCACATTTCCGAGAGTCCATATTGCTCCGTTCCCATCGCAATCGCAAGGGGAACTTTGAAATCGGCCTGTGTAAACTCAAGTTCTGCGCCAGGGGTCGCCGCTGCGATGGAAATGCGGTGTTGTTTTAGAAATGCAATGGTCTCCTCGCTGCCCGCTTCGATAACCTTTTGAGTAAACAGGGTGCCTATACTAGAACGAACGACATTCGGGTTATGGATATCGGTGGTCCGATCGCAGACGATCACAGCGTCGACGCCGGCCGCATCGCAAGAACGGAGAATTGTTCCGAGATTTCCCGGTTTTTCAATGCTCTCGGCAATCAGGAGAAAGGGATATGCAGAGAGCGACAAATCGGCTAATTTGAAATGCATCTGCATAGCTACGCCGAGGATCCCGTCAGGGCGGTCTCGATACGAAAGCTTGGCGAATACTGAGGGCGTGCAAGCGAATGCATTGGAATGGGCGGATGCAATGAGATCCCGCTCGTTTTCTCCAAGAAAGAGCTCCGGGCAATAAAAAACCGTCTCGATTTTTAGACCCGAATCGACAGCCCGTTTCAATTCCCGGTATCCTTCGATGAGAAAACGGTCCGTCTGATTGCGGCCCTGTCGATCGCGCAGCCTGACGGCTTCCTTGACTTTCGGGTTTTGGAGGCTGGTAATTTCAGTCATAACCTGAGTTTGGGTTCATAGCGATACTCTTGCTACGCATCCACTGGGAATGGAATAGGATTCTTCCGATTCAAGTAGCATTTCGGATGTTTCTATGGGCGCATCGAAAACCTGGCCTAAAAGATGGGAAAGGACGATGGGAGTAAAGCCTGGCGTATGGCAGGTAAAAATGAGAAATCGAGGTTTTTCGGAAAGGAGCTCTCGGCAAAGTTCGATAAGAGGCTGGATATCGCGCTCAATTTTAAACACTTCCCCCTTGCTCCCTCTGCCAAAGGTTGGAGGATCGAGCAGAATTCCATCGTAGCGGTTTTTTCTTTTGACCTCTCTTCGCAAAAATTTGATCGCGTCGTCGACGATCCAGCGGATCGGGGCGGATGAAAGATTGTTCAGATCGGCATTTTCCCGCGCCCAATCGACCATTGCCTTAGAAGCATCCAGATGGCAGACCGACGCCCCCTTTTGAGCGGCAGCGAGAGTCGCTCCTCCTGAATAAGCGAATAGATTCAGGACTTTTGTTCCCGAGGTTATGCGCTCTCGCATCCAACTCCAGAGCGATGCGTGTTCAGGAAAAACGCCGAGATGGCCAAAATCTGTCGGCGCGATTTTCATCGTAACGCCTTCGATTTGAATTTCCCAAGATGCAGGCAGCTGTTTTTGAAATGTCCATTTGGTCCCCTCTTCGCGGCTGAACGTCGCATGGGGCTCGCAAGTGCCTTTCGGTCTCCAAATCGCTTGGGAACAGGGGCGGTTCAAAATGAAATCGCCGAACTGTTCCCATTTACGGCCATTGCCGCTATCGAGAAGTTGGTAGTCCCTCATATAAAGGTGACCCTGTTGTGTACGATGCGGCGCCAAAGAGTCCCCAAAGCCATTTGGACAGTAAACTCGATACCGCCTTTCCGCTCCTGAGGAGCGCTCAAACGGCCGACATCGATCTCTTTCCCTCTTTCGGCGACTGCGATATAGACCGTACCTATAGGTTTTCTTGAAGTGCCGCCTTTAGGTCCCAGCGTTCCGGAAACCGCGACTGCAAAGTCGCATTCGGTCTCTTCAAAAAGACCTTGGATCATCTCTTCGACGGTTTCTCGGCTCACTGCCCCATAGCGTGACAAGGTATCGTGGCGCACGCCCAAAAACCTCTCCTTCCATTGATTGGAATAGGCAACGATCGATCCCGAAAAGAAAAGCGATGCATCGGGAATTGCCGTAAGCCGCGCCGCGATCGCGCCGCCCGTGCAAGATTCGGCTAAGCAAAGAGTTTTTTGTCGCGCGATCATTTCGCGATGAACCGCTTCCTCTACTTTGCCCTCTCCGATAAAAAAAGTGGGAAATTGCTGCTGGATTTTCTGGACTAGGTCATCGACGCTCCGTTGGCTTCGAAATACGATTTGCAGCGATCCGTACGAGGGATAAATGCCGACTTCCACATCAGGGGTTTTCAGTTTTCTCAAGAAAGGATCGACTTCCAATTCGCGCAAAAGGCACAGCGTGCATCGTCGGATGAAATAACGCTTGTCCAGCGGGTAACGCTCGAGCAAAAGAGGTAGGGCTTCTTCTTTAAACATCCGCTCCATTTCTAGCGGAACGCCAGGCAAAAGGACTAAATTGCCACCGAATACACCTGGCGCAGTTCCCAAAGAGTTTTTCAACTCCAGCGGCTTTTCGCGGAAAAGAGGAGCGGCGGCCTCTCTCGTCAAATCATCGATCGTAGGGCCAAGGCCGCCAGTCGCGATGACAAGCTCAGAGCGACGCATCGCATCTTGCAGCCCCGATCGGATCGCTTCGATCTCGTCCGGCACAATCGTATGGCGGCGGACCGTGTAGCCTTTTTCAGTCAATTCGCGGCTTAAAAATGCAGCGTTTCCATTGACCGTCAGCCCTCTCAAGACTTCATCGCCGATGGAAACGATCTCAACATCCATGAATGGAAATTCCCTGCTTGCCAAGTTGGGGATGTTTACCAATCCAGGAAAAGCATCCTTTCCCTAAGCGGATGGAGGAATTGATCCGCTTCTCTCCTACCACGAAAGGGGTCGCTCTCGTCTCTTCCCGCACCCAAAGCCGCACTTCTTCGAATAGCTTGATCCTTTCGACTTCTTTCAATTCCATGGTCTTCGCATCTTGATAAATAGTTGGAAAGGAAAATTGAAGTCCCCAAAATATGCTTTGCAACCCCATCGACATCGGGCGGAAAACCCCATCCATTTCCGAGTAGGAAAACGAGTGTGCTTGCAGCAGCAAGGTCGGTTGAGCCATCTTCACCAGATATCCGGTGCCCGGAACCTTTTGCAGCCAAAGAGCTTCGAGATCCTGAGTAAAGGCCGCAGCCAGAATTTTCTTGAGCGCGCGATCCTCCGGAACGCGCCCTTCTTTAAGCCCTGCGATCCAAGATTCGTATTCGATCAGAAAATTCTCTTCGGAAATAGGATTCCCATCGACGATTCCTGTAAGGGGAAAAATGAAAAACGGCTTAAGGCGCGCAAAAAGCCTCTCGATTTCATCCCGCTGACAAAGAACCTGAAATTTCAGCCATTTGGAGCCTTGATACACGCCCTCTTTCTCTGGGTGGGAAATGCGCAGAAGAGTCATACAGGTTGAGGCGTCTTCTTGAAAGATTCGAAAAGAAAAAGAAAAAAAACGCCGACCGTAATGTAGGAATCGGCGAAATTGAATACGGGGAAGGAATGTCCCCAGAAATGGAAATGGAAAAAATCGATCACATGGCCGTAAAGGACGAAATCGATCGCATTGCCGATGGCGCCCGTGGCGACAAGCCATAGAGGAAAAGTTCCCCGCCCGTTCCGTTTGAAAAAGAGCAAATAGGCCATCAAACCCAAAATGATCGCCGCCCTAAGGCCGAAAAGGAGGGTCGGATGTCCCGGAAAAAGGCCGCAGGCGGCACCCGTATTCACGACGCAATTGAGTGAAAAACTAATCCCTAGAAAATCGGAAAAAATTCCGATGCCCCCGAAAGGATATCCGCCGTGCGCCATTGGAGGAATCCAAGCGATCGCGCCCATCTTCGCCGCAAAATCCAAGGTTAAAAGGATCAGGAGGGCAAGATACTTCATAAGAGGCCCTTTTCAAACTTCTCTTGGGCTTTCACGGTCATAGTCGCGTAAGGGATCGCTTCGAGTCGTTTGACCGGAATTTCTTCTTCGGTAATGTCGCAAACTCCATAGGTCCCCTCTTCGATCTTTTCAAGAGCGCGGTCGATCTGGCGGAGCAATCCAAATTCTTTATTCGTAACTTCCAGATTGATCTGTTTGACGAAATCATCGGTGCCTTCATCCGCAGAATGCTGAGAATAGCCTTTTGCTTCATCAGGCGCAGTCACTTCTTTCTTCGATCCTTCTATGGCCTGCATGATTTGAGCGCGCAGGTCTAGAAGCCTTTTCTTAAAATGATCGATTTCACTTTTTTTCAACGGCATACATCCTCATTCAGTTCTTGTTGCGGAGCGATCGATCGGATCGCCTCCAAAAGTTCCCGTATGTCCTTAAATCTTTTATAAACACATGCGAAACGGATATAAGCGACCACATCGGTTTCTTTCAGGTGCTGCATCACAATTTCTCCAAGTTCGCGACTGCCGATCTCCCGGACCCCTCGGGCCATCAGGTCGGACTTGATCTTGTAGGCCAAGGCGCGAACTTGATCATGGCTGATTAGCGTATGCCGGCAAGCGGCATCCATCCCATGGATGAGTTTCTCTTGCAGAAAATCTTCGTAAGTCCCATCTCTTTTTTTTACTTGGAGGCTCAAATCGACAGTCTCGAAGGTCGTAAACCTTCGCATGCACTGGCAACACTCCCTCCGACGGCGGATCGCATTGATCTCCAGGGCATCGCGCGAGTCGGTGACCTTCGACTCCTCATGGTTGCAAAAAGGACATTTCATATACGGTTAGAAGATCTGTTTGACAGGTCTCCTTTTTTTTGAAAAGAACCATTCATCATTTGAGCCAATTGGACACGAAGCCAAACTACGAAACGTTGCATGAGAACCCCAGGCGCTCAGCACAACTTTCTCAAGTTGCGCCTTGCTCTTGGCCCTCGGAAACATTCATGCGCATCCCAAAGCTCATTTCGGAGAAGGTGGGATTCGAACCCACGATACGTTTTCACGTATACACGCTTTCCAAGCGTGCTCCTTAAGCCACTCGGACACCTCTCCCTCGCGGAAAATGCTAAAAGAATATCCAAATCCTTCTTAAGAGACAATCTCTGAATTTAAAGATATTGTCTTTTCGGGATTAGAACCTGTCAATGGATTTGGGTCTTTTTAGTGACGTTTTATTGCATAAATTATGTAATAAGATCTTAAATATTAAGAGCTTAGATACCTGCAAAACCGAGGAAAAGTTCTGTTTTGCACCATGTATCGGCGCTCTCGGCATGTCCGAATATTACTTAATCCACTGACAATCAGGAACATAAGTCGAGCGGATTTGCGCTCTCAAAACTAACACGAAAAATCGACCAACACTTTTAAATGGGATAGTTAAAAAAACAAATAAAAAATTTGAAATAAATTGAATTATTTGTTATAATAAATACTATAAAGCAGCATACAATTTATATTAATGGAGAACCAATGAGCGCCGTTACAAATGGATCATCGAACCTTGCCTATGCAAGGGCTGGGCTTAGTATGATAGGATGCGTTGGCGCGGCCGCCGCGTACCATTACCTCCCTGCCTTACAACTCTTGGGAGTGGGCGCTGCGATGTGCCTCCCCCTCGGGGCCTACTTCGGTCCCTACGTCTGGGACAGATATAGCATAGACAGAGCTCTAGATAGTAGCAATATAACGGACCCGAAGATAAAAGATGTAGCCAAGAGGGTTTTAAAGACAATTCCCAACGATCAAAGACAGACGTTCGTCCAACAGCTGAACCGTCTCAAATTGCTTCCCCAAGATCTTGAAGAGGGCATGAAGCTGCTTCAGAAGATGGATCCCGGCGAGCGAGAAACTTTCGTTACGCAACTTGAAAGTCTGAAGATCAGTCAGGAGAAGAAACTTGTTTACGCTGAATTCCTGAAAAGGACCCCTGCAACTGAAAGATCCGTTATAATCAATCAAATTAAAGCACTGGGAAATGGGATGACCTCAGAGCAAATCGAGAAAACCGCAACGATGCTCCTCGCGATGACTAAGAAGCAACGAGAGGCTTTTATCATTCACGTAAATCTCCAATCCGATGAAAATGACCCGAATCGATTTGCAATCATAGAGGCCCTATATGGAGCTCAAAGAAAGGATGGCGATCTGGCTTTGCGCAGAGCAAATAAAATCAGCCTAGCTTTTTTTCAGAAGAAATGCGGAGCTGATACACAGTTCAAATCCAAACTTTTTGAAATCGTGAATGGCGCCATGGAGCATTATGGTCCTTATAACAACATTGAGAGCTTTATAGCGTGCGCTAAGTCCCACATCGGATTATTCGGGGTGGATCAGCAATCCAAATTGCGGATGCTCGAAAACCTTGCCCAGCTGGATCCAAAGCGCCGAGATGCCGCAAACCGTTTTATCACATGGCCCATGGGTGTAGAGGATCGAATCAAGCTTTTCAAAACATTGAAAGCGATCCCAGATTCCAGGCTGGATGAAGTGACCCGGTTAGGCGGGAATCTAATCACATGGTGGATGGACGCTTCCATGAGGGCATCCATTCTCGACTCTCTCGCTCACGCCCCGGACGACAAACAAAGAGAGAACTCTGCGGCTAAGGTCGGAGCTGAGATCACCTCATTCAGCAGTCCAGACACGCTTAACAAGCTATTGGCTAAACACTTGCCCAAGCCTGCGCCTCTGCCTCTTGCCAACGAGATGGTTCAAGAAGAGCAACTCCTCGACTTCATCCACAGTAGAGTAACCTTTAGCGATCCCAACGATCCCGCCCAACGCCGATTAAATGTCGATCCTAGCCAGCTATCCGATGCTAACGGAAAACTAGCCCAGCCTCATAGGCTGCTTTTAGAATATTTCTGGAAAGCCAACCACCTCCGCGACCGCTCAGTCCTAATTGATAATGATTTCATGGACAAGCTTTTCTCCTCTCTTTGTCATAAAGACCAAACAATCCTGCCGATGCGAGCAGTAGTAGGCGATGCGGAAATCGGGTGCATTCCAGTCCTAGACAATTCAAAACCGGGCGTACTTTCACAGGCAAAGCAAATCGAATGCTTGACAGCGATCGGAACAATTTTTGGGAAGGCGATGGTGAGTAGGCCTTGGGATCCTATGCTTCTCACAGGACACTACTTCCATCCCATTCTTTATCAAATGATCTATTCTCTTGACGCAACCGAACTTCAGGGGCTTGTGGACGCGGATCATCTGCAGCCGGACAGGATGGGTGAAGTTCATAAAAAACTGTTTGCCACGTTCCTGCGGAGGATGCACGGTCGAGAACTAGGCGGTGGAATTGGACACGAAAAGGAGATTGAGGATCTATTGCAGACCCCCCCCATCATAAGTCCAAGATTAATAGGTTTGGGATTAACTCGAGAAAAGGTTGCACAGCTAATTTCGGAAGCTCGGCCAATCATTCAAGCGACCCTTGTCATCGCAAAAGCAATGTATGCTAGTCAACCCGAAGGCACCTGGAAAACCTTCAAAGATACATTCAAGACCGCCTGGATGGCTTTACAATCCAAAATCGAAAAGCACTAACGCGGGATGAGAATCGCGCATTTCGTAAGAAATGGATCGAAGAACAATCTCTCAAGAATGTCCGGAGCCGGATCCCATACACCGGCTCCCAATCAAAAATTGGTCTTAAGTGCCATCGCAGCCGATGGTGGATCATCCTAAACTATTTCTTTTGAGCCAGAATATAATGACTTGTCGTTACAAGCCCTAGGCGGTCTGCCTCGATAAACGCATCGCCATCTTTAGTCAGCCGGTCGAATAGCAGCTTAAAGTGACCAGGCAAAAGTTTGCAGCCAACAAGAAAGTTGAGCGTTTTGTTCACTCGGGTAAAGAATTTATCGGCATTTTCAATCAAAGGTGCTTGAAAACCCCCGATGCTTGCATTTTCATTTTTAAGGATTTCGAACCCGGTATCTTGCAACAAGCGGGTACAGGTCTCTACGGAATGGGTGCCGATCGCGCCGATCAGCGGCTTGATCCGCTTCATTAATCCAGAATGATGGGGATTTCTCGGGTCGTATTTGTCAAGGGTGGCCCATTCGAGGCACGCGAACCTGCCTCCGGGTTTCAGAAGCCTGTGTACTTCTCTCAACGTTTTGCCTAAATCTTTGGACAAGCTGAATATCACCTGAATCTCGTAAACATTGTCGAACGATCCGTCCGGAAAAGCATAAGGGATGTGATTCAAGTCGCCTTTGAAAAACTCGGTTCGATCGGACAGGCCGTGTCCTAAAGCGAATTTTTTAGCGCTCGCCAATTGATCCGGATCGATATTCATTCCAAACACTTTTGCGCCTGAGATCTGCGCCATGTGGCTCGCTACCCGCCCTCTTCCGCATCCAATATCGAGGACCGATTTGCCTGGACCAAGCCCGAGATCTTTGCACATCATTTTTTCGAATAGCCTTTGGTTGGCGATGATGCTCGCCGAAAGATCGATTGCAGGAGGAATGTACATCTTTTCTATTTGTCCGACAGAGCAGAGATGGTTGAGCACAGAGTAATAATCGACTAATTTTTTTTTGACTTCCTGCTCATAATTCGGGCCGAGCTTTTTAATAAGATCTCCTTCCTCCACCCAATCGCAATCATAAATAACATAAGAATTGAGAAAGGAGTCTACTTTTTCTGGGGGAAGTGTATACAAAGTCTTTAAAGACTTAATAATTGTCGATAATCGATAAGACCAAAATTGCAACTTAGATGAAATGGTAGAAGCTGACATACGACCTCAATTAAAAGATTTCTTGAATATTCACATTGCGTTTGATTCTGTCAACTCCTTTTCCTTGACTTCGGAACCTTCGGGTTGAGATACTGTCCGCGTCATGCTGTCCAAAAAACTGTTTCCGTTTCTGCTTTTAGTTTTGCTCATCGCAGCCTGCGGGAGATCCCCTCTTCCTTCCGCAAACAGCAAGCCGCTCGTCCTCGTAAGCATCGCCCCTTATCAATGTTTAACGGAGCGGATCGCCGGAGAAACACTGGACGTTCAAACGATCATCCCTCCCCGCGCCAACCCGCACGCTTTCGAACCGACATCGCGTCAAGTTCTGGAAATCTCGCGGGGACAGGTATGGTTCCGCATTGGAGAGCCATTTGAAAATAAAATTCTGCCTCTGCTTTTAGAAAACAGTCCCAGCCTCATCGTCTCGGACTTGCGGGATGGGATCGAACTGCAGCCGGCCGATGAAGGCCATGTTTGCCTACATTGTTCGTCGGACCACCTAGACCGCCATATTTGGCTAAGCCCGACATTCGCTGGCCTGCAGGCGGAGAACATCGCCGCTGTCCTTTCTCACCGCTTTCCCGAAAAAAAAGAAGAGTTCGAAAAAAATCTTCAAACCTGCCTTGCCGAACTGAAACAGCTCGACTTGGAAATCCAAGAGCTTCTAGCTCCCCTTCAAGATCGTTCTTTTGTCGTGTCCCATTCGGCATTTGGATATTTCTGCCGAGAGTATGGCCTAGAACAGCTCTCTGTCGAGCAGGAAGGAAAAGATCCCCGCCCTCGCCATTTGGAAGAGATGCTCGCAAAAGCGAGGTCAGCCCATGCAGCTGTTGCTTTGGCGTTGCCGCAGCACAACAATAAAGGAGCCCAAATCATCGCAGACGAGATGAGGGTTCCGATCCGGATGATCGATCCCTATTCAGCCGATTATTTTGACACTCTGCGCACTCTTGCCCGCCTGATCGCCGACCCCCGGCGGGAGGTTTCTGCGCCATGAGCTATGCCATTGCCGCTTCCAATCTCTACTTTTCTTATGAAAAAACACTGGTTCTGCAAAATGCGGAATTCCAGATCTCCCAAGGCGAGTATATCGGGATCATCGGTCCGAATGGCGGCGGAAAAACGACTCTTCTTAGGCTCATCATGGGATTTCTGACGCCCCAAAAAGGCTTTCTCCATGTTTTTGGACAATCTTCCACTCATGAGCGGCGTCGAATCGGCTACGTCCCTCAAGCCAATCAGACAGACCGCGACTTTCCGATTACCGTCTTAGAATTGGTGATGCTCGGCTGCGCATCGAATCGTTGTTACTACCCTCCCTACGCAAAAGAAAAAGCCCTCGCAATGATCGATGATCTCGGACTCACTTCGCATAAATCAAAATCCTTTGCCTCTCTTTCAGGCGGACTGGCGCAAAAAGCCCTTCTCGCACGATCCCTCCTTTCCGATCCGGATCTTCTCCTGCTCGATGAACCGACCGCGAATATCGATCCAGCCTCGAGAAGTTCAATTCTCGAAAAGCTCGAGGCCTTAAAAGGGAAAAAAACCATTCTCCTAATCACCCATGATCTCCGGACCGTCATCGAAAAAGTCGACCGGATCCTCTGCGTTCAGACCCAAGTCGTCTCGTATCTGCCACGTGAAGTATGCGAACATTTCGCCCTCGGCCTCTATCACGCCCCTCTACTTTCGGCCAAGGCGTCCCATCACTCGGAAAGGAATAGCGATGGTCTGTTTGTTTCTCTCTAACTCCTTCCTTCAGATGGCTCTCTTGGCGAGCCTTCTCGCCTCGATTGCGAGCGGAACGATCGGTTCATTCGTCGTCATCAAGAGGATCTCCTTCATCGCCGGCGCAATTTCCCATTCGATCCTGGGCGGCATGGGTCTTTGTCTTTGGCTCCAAAGGTCCTATGGCATCCAATGGCTCGACCCTCTCTTCGGCGCGTTCGCCGGGTCGATCGGCTCTGCCATGCTCCTCGGTTGGATCCATCTGAATTACCGGCAGCGGGAAGATGCGGTCATCGCGGCGATCTGGTCCACGGGAATGGCCATCGGCGTCATTTTTATTTCCCTGACTCCGGGAACCAACGTCGAATTGATGAATTTCCTATTCGGCAACATCCTTTGGATCAATACCAGGGATCTGATCTTCCTCGGCATCTTGGATCTCTTCATCCTCGGCCTCATCTTCTTTTATTATCGCCGTTTCCTCGCCATCTGTTTCGACGAAGAACAGGCGCTCCTCCGAGGCATCCCTGTCCGACGTCTCTACATGCTCCTCCTGAGCCTAGTCGCCGTCACAGTCGTCCTATTGATCCAGGTGATCGGAACGGTCCTAGTCATCGCTCTCCTCACGATCCCCGCCACCCTGGCCGGACTCTTTACGAATCGGCTGCCTGTGATGATCGGCAGTGCCGTCGCTCTCTCCGCCCTATTCAGCTTCTTCGGCCTCGAAGCTTCCTATCTGCTCGATTGGCCTCCTGGCTCTACGATCGCCCTCCTCGCGGCCCTTGTCTATTTCGCGACCCTCACCCTGAAAAGAAAAAAATTTGGTTGGCGCTCCGTCGTTTAAAAACGATTGACACTGGCTTCTGACATCGGATATGATGTTCGCCAATCATTCTGGAGGATTCCAACATGTACGCGATTATCGAAACCGGAGGCAAGCAATACCGGGTTCAAGAAGGTGATATCATCGACGTTGACGTCATTCATTCTGAAAACAAAGCCTTGAAATTCGACAAAGTTCTGTTACTCAACGACGGCACGAATTCGCATGTGGGAGTCCCTCATCTTCCAAAATGCGTTGTCCACGCTGAATTGATCGGCGAATCGAAAGGCCCGAAAGTCATTGCCTTCAAATACAAACGATGCAAAAACTACCGTCGTACCGTCGGCCACCGTCAAAAATATACTCGAGTGAAAATCACGAAGATCGCAGCAGCGTAAAGGAACCGACACATGGCACATAAGAAAGGACAGGGATCAACCCGCAATGGACGCGACTCTAATTCGCAACGCCTTGGGATCAAGGCGACCATGGGGCAATTCGTAACAGCCGGCAGCATCATTGTGCGCCAGACAGGAACGAAATGGCACCCATGCAAAAATGTAGGACTCGGTAAAGACTATACGATTTTCGCCCTTGTAGACGGGATTGTCTCCTTTCAAAAAACCGACAAAACCTACGTATCCGTAATCCCTCAGTAACTTCAAGGCTCCTGTGTTCGTCGATAGCGTCACTATCCAGTTATCGGCGGGCCGGGGCGGCAATGGTGTCATTGCTTGGCACCGCGCTAAATATATCCCTAAAGGCGGCCCTGCCGGCGGCGACGGCGGCAACGGCGGTTCGATCATTCTAGAAGCCGATCCTGAAATTTTTTCTCTCGAGCACTTCCGCAATCGCCGCATCATCAAAGCCAAAAATGGCATTCAAGGGGGAAGCAATAACTGCAAAGGGAAAAACGGCGATGACCTCGTTCTCAAAATCCCGATGGGAACCTTAATCAAAGACTCCGTAACGAAAGAACTCCTCTTCGATTTCACCGAGAAGGGACAACGCTGGAAAATCTGCGCCGGCGGCAAAGGCGGCAAAGGCAATACCCGGTTCAAGACCTCCACCCACCAAGCTCCGTACATCTGTACGGAAGGCACTCCCGGACAATCCTGCGAAGTAGAATTGGAACTCAAGCTCATCGCCGACATCGGTTTCGTCGGTATGCCCAATGCGGGCAAATCGACCCTGATCTCCCGTCTTGCTTATATCGAAGTGAAAATCGCTCCTTACCCGTTCACTACGCTCCGCCCCAATCTCGGCATCGTCCATTATCCCGAGCGGAGGATTCTGATCGCTGACATCCCCGGAATCATTCAGGATGCTCATAAAAACAAAGGACTCGGCTTTGCATTCCTCCGCCACATCGAGCGAACCTCGGTTCTAGTCTTTCTCATCGAGATGGCTCCCTATCAAGAACGGGATCCCTACGAAGAATTCCTCACATTGCGCCATGAACTCGAAGCCTATAATCCCGCAATGCTTGAAAAACCGTTTCTCATCGTCCTGAATAAGATCGACCAAGAAGGCGCAGCCGAGATCGCCGCCTCCTTCCGCTCTCGCTATACTGGCGACAATCTCTTTGAGATTTCAGCCCTAGAAGGCATCGGCCTTGACGCAGTGAAGGAAGCAATGCGCCAACTCATCAAACAACCTCTGACAGAAAATCTGGTCGAAACGCCAGCTTTAGAAACTGACTATTAGGCCAAAGTTATAGCGCGAATGGGTAGGATTGTAGAACCCATGATGCCAGAGCTGAAATCCGTAATCGAATCGGGCCGTTACATAACGGTCGATCTGGTAACGGACGGCGGGGCCGATGGAACCTAGGCTGACAGTGCGGCTTTCGCCGATGAGCGGATTGGTGTTGCCCCCGTATCCGAAATCGAAGAAGGCAAGAAAATGGAGCTCATCGAAAGAACGGCGCGACCAACCGGCGAGCTTGCCGATGCTAAAGCTTGGTGTTTGAAGGGTGAGGTTGACGAGAAGGGCGTTGTCGACGCTGACGATCCGCTCTTCAAATCCTCGGACTGCATTGTAGCCGGCGAGAGTGAATTGCTCGCTTGGAAGTAAATTCTTCGTCGAAAGCTGTCCATTGATATTATAGCTTAACCAGAAATGATCGAACCTATATGCGAAAGCATGCGAGAGCTTGAAATATGCATACTGAGGACCGGAACCGGGGCGGAACTGTACAAATTTTTCCGTGGTATTGCCATGGGACATGTTACCCGGAGCGCCGTAAAGCTCAGCTACGAGAGTCACCCGGTGGTACGGACTTCTGTGACCCAGGTCGTAGCCAACCATGAACTGATCGATGGTGGCGAGATTATCGAAGACCAGGATGCCCTTCGTCTTGATGCGGGCAATCACCTGCTTATGATCGAATCCGAGGAGAAACTCTTGAAGAAATGCGGTGTTCGTGATGATCGGGATTCGGTAGCGCCCGTCGGCTTGCCAGCTTTGCGATTTTTCAGAGTCGTTCGATTGCCGCAACTCTGGCTGAACTTGGGAATACCCGCCATACGCGATGAAAGTTTGGCGCGCCGGAAAGGGAACGCGGAAGAGAGCGGTCTGAGCATTGAAGCGATTCCAGTTGGGCGCACAGGTGAATTGATAGGAAAGCTCTGAGTCTTCGACGATCGTCTTTCCGAAATTGAATCCAAAAAAGAATCGATCCCTGTCAGTCGCGATCGTTCCTGTATTGTCGGCGCCCATGTAAAACCGGTAAGGCCACCGATCGATCGTGGCGAGTTCCAGATCTGCTGTACCGGGTTTCTTGCCGGGACGGAAAATCGCATCAGTTCTTCGAAACGGATTCTGGTTCATCCGCGCCATATCTTTGACCAATTGCCTCCCATCGATCGGGCCTCCGGATTTCGCGCTGAGATAATTCTTGATTTGACCTGGAGTAAAATATTCGCTGCCTTTCACCGTGATATTGCCGTACACCGCCTCATCGACTACGACTTGGAGAACGCCTTTTGAAAGATTCTGGTGCGGAATGCTGACGACGACAAAGGGCTGTCCTTGCGAGCGGTAGAAGTAGGCGATATCGGATTTGAGTTTCCATAGCGCTCCTTGAGTAAGGGGTCTGCCGATAAATTCATTTTGAAGCTGTTCTAGGAAGCCAGGGTTGTCAGACAGAAGGGCGACGCCGCTTGCTTGGACGCCATTGACATCGGCTTCAGGTTCTTTGCGGACTTTTGTCCAGCGGCCATGAATCAAAATCCCTCTCAGTGGATTTGCTACCATATCCGATTGCAAAGAGCTGCCTTCGGCAAGAACGGCGCCATCGACTACGAAGGAGTCGGCAAATGCCCAAAATGGCGAGCTGAGAAGGAAGAAATAAGCAAGTTTTTTCATTTGGAGCTGCCGGTAGTTGTTGGGTGGTGCATATCATAGAGGCGATGAATCGCGGTTGGATAGAGCCAATAGGGACCATACTCGAATTCCTGATACACATCGTGAATCCTGATTGGTTCTCCAGAAATCGTCCAATGCGAATAATAAAAATGGGAAAAACCGATCGATTTAGCGGATGGAATTCCCTGCTCTTTCATTGGATTGGAATAAGTTTGGAGCTGTTCGGCAAAAGCCTCGTGGTCGACTAGGATAGAAAACTCCTCATCCGAGAGCCTTTCGGGGATCAAAGTGCGGATCTGCTGCAGAGCGCGGAGGCCCACGTTGAGATCGCTCGGAATAGTTCCGAAAAAAAGATCGGGAATAATGAGAATCCAAGAAAAGCGCATCGGTTCACCTGAAAATAAGTGATATTGATACACCAAAAAATTTAATCGAACAAGAGCCTAGTGGTCTGTCAACCAAAATATTGGTCTAATTTCGAACGTGAAAGCTAGCTAGAATTGATCGACCGCAGGCTACGCAAGTCCATCCGTATTCATGCAATACGAATGGACTTGCGTTCGGCAATTTTAGACATCTCTCTCAGGGCTTTCTTGTCTTGAATAGAGCGCAATGGCCGTAAGAGTCGCGCAAAGTTTTCTCAACGAGGAATCCGGCCGACTGGAGCCATTGAGCCATCTTATCGGCGGATCGGATGATCGTTTTCACCGGTTGCTTGTGGAAATCGGGAAAAATCGACCGGACAAGCTGTAAGTTGGGATAGTCAGTCTGTATTGTCAAAATGAACGCTCCGGAAGGCATCAAAGCATTGTAAATAGAACGGATCGAATCTTGGATTTGGACAGAGTCGTTGATCCCATCGTAAAAGCCGGAAGAGACGACTATGTGGGGGTTGTAGTTGCGAATTACGTCAACATCAAAAGCATTTCCTTTGCGGAATATTATGTTTTTCAACCCGGCCGCCGCTGCTGCTGCCCTCCCTTCATCAAGCCGCTGTGGATCCAGATCCTGGCACACCGCCTGAAGATCCGATTTGCCTGTTTGTTTCAAAACGGAAAGTACACAAGAAGCGGATCCCGAAGCGATGTCGATCATTCGGAGAGCGCCTTGCCTCTCCATAACCGCTTCGATAAGGAGCTTTTCAAGCAATTGACGGCGAATGCGAATCGCTTCCCATCCAGGATGGTTCAAGAACCTCTGGTCGATCCACCTTCCGAGAAATCCTTTGCCGGAAGGCTGGTTACGATAGATGTAGTCGATCATTTTGCCCGATGTCGCCCCTTCTTTTAAGCAGAGCGAAATTCCGTCGCTTAAGCATCCCAAAGATCGAGCTAAAAGTTTTGCAAAAGTCATGAGACTCCTTTTCATTCATTTACTTTCTGTTCCTCGCTTTCCTCTAGGTAGGCAAAGCCGTTCTCGAAGGAATCAAATGGCCAATTGTTCTCAGAGGGTCGGTTTTTACACCATCTTTAAAATAATTAGTATAAAGACGATAGAGAAGTTTCGCCTTAAGGATTTCTGAAAAAATCCTGTCTTTTTATTAAAGGAATTGTTAAAATCAACCTATAACAAACTGGTACGGTGTATGAATACAGTCACTAAAAATTTGTCCTTTACAGGATATTGCTTGGTAAAAAATCAAACCGCCAAAAATTTTACAGCAAGCGGAGAATCAATTGTAGCGGATCTAGTATGTGAAAACCTTTTTCATTCTTCCGGCCGTTCTCAAATTCGATCTTCAAAACTCAACAAGGCAAGCACTTCAGGCTCAACGAATCTCGTGTTTTCTACGGCAAATGAAATCCGTTCTTCCGGACATCTCCAAGCTTCGGATTGTCCAAGGCTCGGAAAAATTACAGCATCTGGGCAGACTGCCATTACCCGCTGCGCAGAAATAGAAAAAATCGTGGCTTCCGGCGCCTTTTCTTTGGATTCCTCAAAAGTACGAGGCAACGTAATCCTATCAGGAAATTCCGCGGAAATTACAGATAGTACAATAGCAGGGAAACTCGAATGCGCGTCCAAAATCATCAAAATCAGCAACTCTTCTATTGGACGTATCATTGTTAAACCGATCCACTCTACCTCTCGATTCGAATTGTTTAATTGGAACATCTATCAATCCTCATCTCCTGCTGAACAGCTCATCGAACTTTCCGGGAAAAATTGCCAGGTCGGCTCAATTTCGTTTACAGATGGAGCCGTAGGAAAAGTGCTGTTAAGAAACGGCGCTACCGCGCCCAAGAACCTATCCGAATAAAAAATGAATCAGACAGGTTCTGGGAGTTTGTTTTAATTTTTTCTAAATTATATATAGCGGAGAATGCCTAATCTTAAAAACATCCGCATAACGCTCGCACAGCTGTTTAGCATCAGTTTCCTCGTGCTAATCGCGCTCCTCGGTCTTCTCTTTTATGTTCTTTTCCAAACCTCTCAAGCCTCAATCATCCAGGCTTCGGCCAACTTACGCGACGATGCCAGTCGTGAACTTTCAGAAAAAGTCGTCTCCTACCTTAACCAGGCCAAGCAAGTAGAAGCGTCCTTCCAGGAGGAGATCGATCACCGAGTCTTCGATCCCAAAGATCCCATCGCTTTGGAAACCATTCTCTTTTCTTTGCTCTTAACGAACAGCAACCTTTCCGAGATCTCCTTTACCTACGGAGAAAAAATCGGATACGATGCGCATGGCAATATCCTGCTCGCTCCTAGAGATCGAGGCGAGATGATCCTCTTTAGAACATCGAGTGAAAGCGATTCGCCCATCGACACGCGCTTTATCGATCAAAAAAATGGACAATGGGTTTCTCAATTGCGTATTCGCTCAGGCCAAAACAATCTCTTCGGCACCCCTTTCTCTCAAGAGCAACCAAATTCCATTATAGACCCCACAACACATCCTACCTTCGTTACCCCTGCGAATGCTGAGTACGCGAATAAAGACCTCTGGAGCGACCTCCACTGGTCGCAGGTTGACGAAAGCCTTCCTGAAAATGAGCGCCGTGTAGAATTGAGCTTGCAAAGGACAGTTACAGATGCCGAACGCAATTTTCTAGGCGTGCTTCGCGTTGGCCTCTCTAGCAAGCAAATCGACACGATCAGTCAGTTCAAGCTCATCCCTCATGATCCAAACGACCCGCACATCGTCTTCATTACCGATAGATCCGGAGAACTCGTCACGCGCCTAAATGCCACGGATAGCATTAGGCCTATCGATGGGGATCTTCGTTTCTCCTCAGCAAACGCTCCACCTCAAGTACAATTAAGTTTAAAAGATCCTTCGCTTAAAATAGTAACTGACGCAGTGCCTTTATCTCAGCAGTTCGACTACAAAGGCATAACCTATCTGGTCACTTACAGAGAAATTGAGGGATCTCAAGGCTGGATCCTGGGGATTGTCGTTCCACAATCCTACTACGTCGGCTCTCTCGAGGTGATTCGCAACCGCCTCCTCCTTGCGACTACTATCATCATGTTTGCCTTAAGTATCGGCGGGTACTTTGTGGGACGCTCTCTCAAAGGAGGGCAAGCGAAGATTCTCCGTGAAACGATCAAGATGCACAACTTCGATTTCAGTCCATCGCAGCCGCGCTCTATATTCCGCGATGTCTATGAAATCCTATCGAGTCTCGAACTTGCCAAGACAGCCATGCGCGCTATGGAGAAGTATGTCCCCATACAACTTGTGAAACAACTCTACCAATCGGAGAAGGAGCCGGCTCTTGGAGGAGAGGTCCAGGAAGTCTCCATCCTCTTCACCGATATCCAGAATTTTACCTCTTTTGCGGAAAAACTCCCTGTGAATGAACTCGCTGCTGCTCTTGGGGAATACCTCAGGGTCATGACTTTAGTCATCCAGAACAATAGGCAAGGCACCATTGACAAATACATCGGCGATGGGATCATGGCTCTCTGGAATGCCCCGACTCCTCTTCCAAACCATCCTCAGGTCGCTTGCCAGGCTGTACTCGATTGCGCCGCTGCGCTGCAAGAACTATTTGCATCCCCGCAGTGGCGGAATCTTCCGCCCTTTGTAACGCGATTTGGACTTCACAAAGACCGGGTGATGGTGGGAAATTTCGGAGCGCCGGATCGGCTCAATTTCACTGCTATTGGCAATGGCGTCAATATTGCATCGCGGCTTGAAAGCCTCAACAAGCACTACGGCACCTCTATTATCGTCAGCGAAAATGTCTTTGAAGCAGCAAAGGAATTCTTCATGTTCCGCCTATTAGACCTAGTCGCTGTCAAAGGCGCGACTGAAGGGATCAATGTCTATGAGCTGATCGGAAAGAAAGGTGAAAATCCCGGGATGAATGAAACCGTCGTCAAGTACGAACAGGCTCTTGAGGCCTATCGAAATCGCCGCTTCGAAGAAGCCAAGAACCTGCTCAAAGAGCAACTTCGCGATGGTCCGAGCCACACCCTTCACGATCGCTGCACATTCTTCCTACAAAACCCTCCCCCACCCTCCTGGGACGGGATTTACATCTCCGTAACCAAGTAGGACCTGTTCAATCCCCAAAAGCGACGAAACCTGAATTTTATAACACCCTCTTACTCCAAAATCCCATGAGATGATCGGTTTCCTTCAGATCGCCGACTTCCTTCCACGAATAATACGTATTGAGCGCTGGCTGCCTCACAAATCCTCTCCCGTCCCAACGTACTTCTGAAGAGAGGGAATTCGCTGGTTTTTTAGAGTCTTTTGGATCTCTTTCGATTTCGCAAACGACAATCGAATCGTATCTTTTCAATCCTTTTACACCCTTTTCAAACTGTTGATATAGCTTCTCCTGAAGATCGCTCTTTTGATATTCTGACAACAAGACAATCTCGCCTAAGTAGAAAACATTCTCCGCCGGAAGTTGCTGTTGGATCCACTGTTTTTTATGCATCTCCTGAGTTTCCGATAAAGCAATGCCTGCGACAGCACCCACGACCTCTTTGCCTTTTTTGGCAACCGCCAGCAAGGAATTTTCCGAGTTGGCATACATTCTCAAATAATTTTCCTCACCTGTTAAGGTTCCTTCATAAAGATAGGGATAATTCCGATAGAATAAAATCCTTAATTTCGCAAGATCTTGTAGGTAAGGAGTAGCTTCATTTCCTCTTAGTAAATGAATCGCTATCGATGAGCCTGTCATTGTTATCTCCTTTGTGATCAATGAACGCATGCATTGAAAAAATGCATGTAAATAATTATACCAAATATCAGAAATAACGTTAAGTTTGGCAAGGAAGCTGCACAAATTTTTTGTCTGGAACGAGTGACCATTGCCAGCATGGCAAGGCACGAGTGAAGACGAAAAATTTGTTGCAGAGCTGACGTAGCCAAACCCAACGTTATTTCTGATATTTGGTATTATATTTATTTCTCTAATTTTTTCAATAGAGCCAGGTCAATGACCTGGCATTTTGATACACGAGCTCGATTGTCACAAATTGGGCTCAATGTGGAATCCGCACATTTCCAGAAAGGTCTTTATAATGATTTTCCATAATACCTGATACAGACGGACTTGTTTGTACCCAAAGGTTAGGATGAGGATCTTGCAAAACAGTTTGAATTACCGCAGCAATTTCATCGGGTGCTTGCCCAGAGTCCATTACCTGTTTCCAACTTTGGCGTCGGCTGAATAAGATATCCAAGTACGGATTCTCTTCTTTAGCCAATCGAGTCCCATAGCACGTAGATGATTCAAAGTCTGTTACAACCGGGCCCGGTTGAATGAGAGAAACCTTGATATTCCAGGGAGAAAGATCGTTGGCATAAGAAGCAGAGATTGCTTCCAGAGCAAATTTTGTTGCTGAATAGATAGGCATCCCTTTTGAAGGAACCACCCCAGAAATACTGCTGAGATTCAGGATCCTTCCCTCTCTTCTTTCACGCATAGACGGCAGAACGGCATTGATCACTCGGATTGCACCAAAAAAATTTGTCTCGAATAGCTGTTGAATTTCCTCTAGCGTATGCATCTCTGTAGGCCCAAAAATCCCAAATCCAGCATTGTTGATCACAGCAAAGATGCTTCCCTCTTCCTCGAGGATCTTTTGTATCGCGCTTTCTACTGAAACAGTATCGGTTATGTCCAGTTGTCTAATGACCACCAAGGGATTATTGATTGCAAGAGCTTGGAGATCCATTGCCGTAGAAGGATTGCGCGTCATCGCATATACTTTGTGTCCATTTTTAGCCAGTCTCTCTGCAGTAGCCAGCCCAATCCCATGAGAAGCGCCGGTAATAAGCACAGTTCTACCGTGATCTGAATAAAGCTCTTGCCCAAAAAACATTGCAAATAGACAAAGCGATATTATTGAAATAATCCATTTATGCATCACACACCTCTTTAAGTATTCTAAATTTTCCTGTTTTTATTGTTGAACCTATCCGAATAAAATGTTTCGTGGAGTTTTTAGATAGATTCAGCGACGGCTCATCGGAATTTCCGATAAAACGACTTTGCAAATAGGAGTACGTTCTCCTTATTTTGGGGATACATGTTAGAGAAAATTTTGAATCTTTTCCAGGAAAGAGTTGTGATCGAGCAGCTACCGGTTCTTATTTTTCAAGGCCGCGACTTGCACATCGATGGGTATTCCGATTGGTCGATCCTTTATTTTGCACAGGCAAAATCCACTGCTGCGTGTGCATGTAAAGCAGTTGTGTCGAATAGAGGAATATGCGTGTCTTTTTGGCTGATCAATTGGATCAGTTCCGTGCACCCCAAAATGATCCCTTCGGCGCCTCGCTTTTTTAATTTCGCGATCAGACCAATCAATTTTCCCCTTGAATCATCGTGAATTTTCCCTACTGTTAGCTCATCGAAAATGATCTTATGAAGAAATTCTCGATCGCGGTCTTCAGGCACCAACGCCTCAATTCCATGATCTAGAAGCCGTTGTTTATAAAACTGTTCTTCCATTGTCACTTTGGTACCTAAAAGTCCCACTTTTTTCATTCCAGCCTTCTGAATAGCCTTAGCCGTGGGGTCTGCGATATGCAAGATGGGGATTTTAATCGCTGCTTCTATTTGAGAGAAAAATTTATGAACCGCATTTGAAGTAAGAATCAGAAACTCTGCTCCCGCCATCTCTAACTTTACAGCTAAGTGGATCATTGATTGTCCGACTAATTCCCACTCACCTTGGTGAATCAATATTAAAATTCTCTCAAAATTCACAGAGTAAATGATCGCTTCAATCGAATTATGCCGTCCCAATTTTGCATGTACATATTGATTCATGAGTTGATAGTAATGCTGTGTAGATTCCCAACTCATTCCACCAATAATGCCAATAACCTTCATCAGGATTTCCAATCGATTTCATTAGGCTATTTTGGCCATTTCTTCCCGTGACCGCTCGGCGTCGTAGATTACCTCGACTAGTTGGATTTTCCCTTGAGCGTTCAGGTCGAAAATCGCAACCCCTTCGAACATTGCAGACCTCCCCGCTTCCCCTTTCCAAGTCATAGCAAAATTCACATAGGCGGCCAATCGATGGGGATTGTCAGGGTTGACGAAAAGGTCTTTGATGACCAGTTTGATCTGATTTATTTTGGAGAACAGTTCTGGATAGAAAACAGAGGCCTCCTTTTTTCCCAAGGTGGGAGAATGAACCATTCCGTGGGGAGCGAAGAACGAAAGAACCCCCTTTAGGTTCATTTTTTCAAATTCCCGATAGAAATCTCTAACTACTTTCCTATAATCCATAGCACCTCTCGTTTACAATTGAGACATATCCAAAAGGGCCGTTTGTTTCAACCTCGACTTTGTACAATTTTTGGCGCGCAGATTCAGAGGAGACGCTCTGCAAATTTATTATTTCTTTGCGAAATGCATAGCCGAAGGCGCTATTCATGAGCAAAGAAATAACAAATTTGCCAGCGGCTCTCTCGGAGATGCCGCCACAAAATTGTACAAAGTCGAGTCAACAAGGAGAATCATAACAAATTGCCCTCAACAGAAATATTGTTGAGGCTTAATATTCTTCGCCTATAGATTGCTGAATAGCGATGAATATGGAGACCTAATGGGAAAAATGCGAGCGATTCAAATTGCAGGACCTAAGAAGGCCTTGGAACTTGTTGAAAAAACGATCCCTTCACCCCGCAATGGAACTGTGCGAGTGAAAGTTCAAGCTTGCGGCATTTGCCATAGCGACTCTTTTACACAGGAGGGCGCTTTCCCAGGCATGCAATACCCTAGAATTCCGGGTCATGAAATCGCTGGGGTGATCGACGCTTTAGGGAATGACGCAGGAAATTGGAAGGTCGGTCAAAGGGTCGGCATAGGATGGCATGGAGGTCATTGCAGAGTGTGCGAATCGTGCCGCCGGGGAGACTTTATCACTTGTTCTCAGCTGCAAATACCAGGGATCAGCTATGACGGAGGATATGCAGACTATGTAATCGTTCCTATTGAAGCTTTAGCACACATCCCAGAGGCTCTCTCGGCGGTGGAAGCGGCGCCATTAATGTGCGCTGGCATCACCACCTTTAACGCCCTTAGGAATAGCGGAGCTATTGCTGGCAATACAGTTGCAGTTCTTGGGATCGGGGGATTGGGACATCTCGCTATCCAGTATGCCGCTAAAATGGGTTTTCGCACTGTCGCGATCGCAAGAGGAAGAGACAAACAGCCTTTATCTCAAAAGCTGGGAGCTCACCATTACATAGATAGCGAAAAACAGCAGGTAAGCGAAGAGCTCAAAAAATTGGGAGGAGCAAGAGTGATCCTATCAACCGTTACAAATAGCGCAGCCTTAAATGCAGTCATCGAAGGATTGTCTATAGATGGCAAACTCTTGATCGTTGGAGTTGCTGGAGATCCTGTATCGGCGAGCCCCTTGGGGCTGATAGGAGGGCGGCGCTGCATCGCCGGATGGCCTTGCGGCACATCAATAGACTCTGAAGACGCGATGTCCTTTAGCGTCCTAACAGGCATCCGATCGATGAATCAAATTTTCCCGCTTGAAAAAGTTGTCGAAGGCTATGAATTGATGATGAGCGGTAAAGCTAGGTTCCGAGTGGTTCTTAAGACTGGGCTTTAACAAATGAACTGTCCTGAACTCGACTTTGTACAATGATGCGAGATATCAATGTAAAAATCGAATATGAGGGATTAAAAACTAAGGAAATCGCCCATGATTTTCTAAAAGCGAAAGGTTTAGTGAACTGATACCAAATATCAGAAATAACGTTAAGTTTGGCAAGGAAGCTGCACAAATTTTTTGTCTGGAACGAGTGACCATTGCCAGCATGGCAAGGCACGAGTGAAGACGAAAAATTTGTTGCAAAGCTGACGTAGCCAAACCCAACGTTATTTCTGATATTTGGTATGAGTGCCACCCTCTGAACCGATTATTCCTCTTGAAGACTTGAGATAAACTCTCTTCTTGCAGCTGCAACCACTTCTTTCACAGATCCTGTTTTTTGAAAGACCTTTCGCTGCCTTTGCGCACCATTTCCATTTTTTATGATCTCCTTGAGAAAATGGAGCTCTTCCAAGCATTGGAGATCCTTTGCAATGGGAGAAAGGAGTTGAATCAGGTCCAAAACGGAATCAGAAATTTTTTGTCTTTTCCCCGAAACATCGACAATGATCATTCCTTCCAGTCCGTCTCGCGCGGCAATCCATTGATTTTCGGGAGCAATCCACTCTTGTTCTCTCGTCCATTTTCTTTGAGAGCCGCTATCTAATTCTTGGTTGATTTTAGCAACCAAGCACTGAATCAAAGCTGCTACGGCAATTGACTCCTCCAGTTTCGTCATCGCATCGCAGACACGGACTTCAACAGTTCCAAACAACAGATTTGGACGAACGTACCAATAAAGATCTTTAAACGAGTTGATGGCTCCAACTTTAAGCAAAATATTGTAATAATGCTCAAATTCAACCCAGTTGGTAATATCAGGTGGAATTCCTGAGTAGGGGAACGCATCGAGAATATTGACTCTACACGATTGCATTCCGGTATCAATTCCACGCCAGTAAGGAGAATTCGCAGAGAGAGCCAGCAAATGAGGTAAATATTCAATCATGTCTCTACAAATCGAGAGAACACGGTCGCCTGATGAGACTCCAACGTGGACATGCATGCCATACACATTCATTCTCCTTGCAAGCCATTGGAATTTTTCATGCAAGCTTTGATAGCGTTTAGAATCAGAAAAGATCCGATCCTCCCAATTCTGAAACGGGTGGGTCCCCGTGACGCTCACCTGTAATGTATGATCCTCGACAATATGATTAAGCCACAGCATCCGCTTTTTTAAATGACGCTTGCATTCCTTCACATTTTCTGAAATTTCGGTATCCACCTCGACCATCGATTGATGGATTTCCGATTTGATTCGGTTCTCATTCATCTTTTTACAAACGTCTAAAATCAACTTTCCTTGAGGCGTAAGATCCAAAGATTTAGAATTAAGGAGTTGCAATTCGATTTCCAACCCTAGAGTGGGCTTTATAGATCCTTGAAATTCGAGCGACATGGTACCCTGGCTTATAATTAATCAAAAATATTTATATCAAAAGTGAGATAAAATCTCTTGGTTCATCTATGAGCCAGCTTGGAGTTAGAGGCAGCTCTCAAAACTCTCCATCCCAAAAAATCGATGATTTAGAGCCAGTTTTGCCAGCCGATCGAGCAGCCACAGCCCCCCCCCCAACATACCCCATGCGAATAGGGCTCAGGGATGGGTTGATAAAATGACTGAAAAGGTCAATTTTGCTCTGGCGGGAGTTTTGAGAGCCGCTTCTAACTCCAAGCTGATAGAGGAGCAATCTTATAAAACTATAGGTTGATCATTTGATTTCAAGCATATATGATCTATAATATACATTATATCCCACAGCCTTGACTGGCATAGGCTGTGGGAATTCAGATATCCCTTATGAAAGGCGCAGCACTTCAGACAGCTCGAATCCAGTAGTTTACATGCCAGCTGCACGCAGACCTGATGACTGTCGATAAGATGCTAAGCGCTCTTGACTGAACAGCATCGCAGATTGGCGAAATGCCGAACACGTGGAATAACCGTTCAATTTGAACGGACACTCGTCATTTTTCACGGTCCTTTAGAGCCGGGTCATGCGAGCTATCTGTGTTGGGCAAGAAACTTGCCGCTCATGCACGGAGTTGCGTTTCAATTTTTTTAGTTAGGAGGTTTATGACTTCATCACCCTTTACATACTTCTACAGCAATTATTTTGAGATAATAAAAATCGCATTATTAATAACCATAACGATTATAATTGCTCTCGCTGAGAAAATAGTTTTCAGAAAACTTTATCCGAAGCTACAAAAAAGCACCCGGATTTGGGACGATGCTTTGCTATATTCAATTCACATGCCTCTTAAGTTCAGCATCTATTTTGCTGGTATGGCAACTTTAATTACGGTATTTTTTGAAAAATTCACCCTATTTTCTTCTTGGATTAACTCCATTTATCATCTTGCCGCACCCATATTTTTCATTTGGACACTCACACGTTTTATTAAAAAATTCGAAGAGAATTATTCAACCCCCCAAAAAATCAACAAATACGACCCGACTACTATTAGTGGAGTTATTCAAGTACTAAAAGTTTTTGTATTTTCCATTGTCGGATTGATCGTCTTGCAATTAATGGGAATTCCATTATCCGGCGTAATCGCCTTTGGCGGAATTGGAGGTATCGCGGTCGGTTTTGCTGCAAAGGATCTATTAGCGAACTTTTTTGGCGGCCTAATGATCTTTCTCGACCGACCCTTTATCATTGGCGACTGGATCCGATCGCCGGATAAAGAAATCGAAGGGAGCGTTGAGCACATCGGCTGGCGCCATACTCGCATCCGAACCTTCGATAAAAGGCCACTTTTCGTTCCAAACAGTATTTTTTCGACGATCACTATTGAAAATCCATCAAGAATGACGAATCGGAGAATTCGCGCCAGATTTGAATTAAGTTATGAGGATTCTTCTAAAATCTCTTTAATTTTGAGAGATATCGATGCCATGCTCCGCAATCATCCTGAAATCGATACGCGGCAACCCCTTTATGTGAATCTCATCGAGTTTGGCCCTTATTCACTAAAAGCTGAGGTCTATACGTTTACAAAAACCACCCAATGGCTAAAGTTTCAAAATATCCAGCAAGAAATATTCCTGAAAATCCTCGATGTTATCCACGGCCATGACGCCAAATGCGCCTATCCGATCACTGCGGTCCAAGTGCCGGATAGATTGAATGCGAATTCCCACTACCCTTTCGAGAAAGAACCTGGCAAGCAAAAAGCAGAGAGTCCTTTATGATTGGAAACAATCGGGCACAAACTTACTGCCTTGCGCTATAAGTAATTGACGCTTAAGTCATATCTGTCGAAGAGATCGAGACTGAGTGTTTGTTTAGTGGTTATAGAAAAATTATTCACATATAACGGTTTGTGCTCAGATATTAGCGCTTATTTGCTATCCGAAAAACTTGCTTTAAATGAGAAGATTATGCAAACTTTCAGTAAAGTTTTTGTAAAATTATGAGGTTTTCTATGGTTTTTTCTTGTTTTTCTTGTTTATGCTGTAAGCAAAATATTGCAGATGCCCCCTCAGAGCAGACTGCCTCTTCTCTGACAACTCGTGTACAAGCAGTATCATCAGTAGTGGCATCAAATATGCAAGACACCTTTGATTATGAGATGAGTGGACCTCGACGACCTCCTTCTCTATCTCCTGTAATATCTCCAGGGATATTTTTCGCTCCTCCTCCGGCGGATATAAGCGATGAGAGCTAGCGCTCTGTCAACTAAAATCTTGCAATAATTTCGACGTCAAAGGCGCTGAAATTTAGGAAACGGGGAAAGGGATCCTTCCCTTTCCCCCAAACGCGCGCTTCGCCGCGTTTGGGAAGCCCTCGGCGCTGGTCTGCGGAGTAGACCATGCTGCCCGGGGCCGGCAAACCCAGCGACATAAGGATTTTCAGTCTTTAAAAACCCTATCCGGCAATTACTCTAGATGATCTAAAATCACCTTACATTGCACGATCATACAGGGGGAATAGATTATTTTCGAGAAAAGTCTGTCAAGCAACGGTAATCGAGTTCAAGCCTGGGAAGTTGGCTATTCCGGATATATTCCGGATCAAAATGTGGAAGATTTTCACTATTGCATGAGCTTATCAAGCTCTGGCTTGACCATCTCGCATCCAGAATAGCTAGACAGTACAACCGCAGTGATAGGAGGGCTTGTTTGCCAAGTATGAAAAAAGGAAGACATGCCAGGACCACCACCAGCATGCCCATATCCTGCAACAGCTCCAGTTTCCTCATCATGATCTACCCAAAACCCTAAACGTCCTTTATAGTCCATGATTGTATTGAATGAGTCTTCTTTAATTAATACGTGATGCTGGTGAATCGCACGCCCAAAAGCTAATAGATCGCTTGCTGTCATCCGCCAACAGCCATTTCCATGGGGATATGGGTCTATAGACTCAACTCGAGTGGCAACACCGTCTTCAGATATCTCAAAATATTCGGGCCGTTGTTTTGCAGGGGAATGAATCTCACGAATAGCTCCATCCATACCAGCTGGCTTGAAAATTCTTTCTTCAATATGAGAACGGAATCTTGCTTCATGATCAATAACTAGAAGATTACCACTATTCGTATGCTTCCCAATGATCCTAGCTAATAATTGATAGCCATAGTTGGAATAAGAGTCTTTTCCGATTTGTCCTCGGTCCCAGCTCTCTCCAGGAGCTGTGCCATCCTCTTCTGAACCTGGCCTTTCAGTGAATCCTGCCGTATGTGATAAAAGATGCTCAACTGTGATTTCAGCCGAATGTTCTTTAAGACTTTTCAATGATTGTTGATCTGGCTTTTGTTCTAAATATGGAGGCTGGAGAGGCAAATCAAGTTCATCTTCGTCAAGTAGTTCGCTCAAAGGAGTATCTAGCGAAAATTTCCCATCCTCGATCAGTTGCATCACCGCAGTTGCAGTAAACAATTTTCCAATCGAAAGAGCGTTAAAAGTCTGGTCAGTTGTAAATTCTGCCTGATTAGGACAATGACAGGCTTGCACAATAAAACCATCTCCTGATTGCAGGGCTATAACCCCTGAGAAAGGGAATGGCAACATTTTTGGCAAATTCTGAGCAAGATAGATAAGCCGTCCTTCAAGTGAAAGATGTTGTGATTCAAATTTTGCCACCTCAAAGGAGTGACTAACGGCTCTATCGGCAGCGGCTTCCAAATGAGCTTTGAGAGAAACGTGTGGCAATGTAGGATCATACGGGACAAGTGCCGTTGAAATAGGGGGAACAGGGTTAGAAGAAGAAGTCATAACCTATTACTCTCAAATTTTGTTAAACGTAAATTAATTAACAAGATTACTATATCTTATAGCTTAATTATAAGCCCTTTTAGTTTGTTTGTCAATATAATATTATAATCTTAACATTCATAAGTTATTAATTATAAGAATGATGTGATATCGACTATCTTTAAGTGTCTTAATTTAAGCTTGTTATAACCCACCTTCCTCCAGGCAATTTCTGCCAGCACTGATGGCAGCAAAGGTCATACGTTATCTCAACTTGATTTGTAAGAAAATACTATCAATATTTCTTACACGAATGTCAAGTTTTACAGCAAAAAAACTTGACAAAACAAGATGCTTTATAACATCATAGAGTTATGAAGAAAAACCATAAGAAAACATCCGTTTCGTTAAGCACGGCAGAAAATGTCCGCAATCAAATTGAAAGTGGAGGAGAGCGCATTTGGAGATTGGACGACTTTGAAAATATGCCATTCACAGCTGTTGCACAAGCATTGTCTCGTTTATCAAAAAAGGGAGTTATCCGCCGGATTAGTAAAGGACTATATTACCGTTCCCGACAAACACCATTTGGCGAAAGCAAGCCCTCTCCAAGTCAGCTGCATTCTCTAAACATTCAGAGAAAAGAGATTTTCCCAGCTGGTAATGCTGCCTCTAATTTATTGGGTTTTACAACTCAAAACGCAGCAAAAATAGAGGTAGCGACAAATGGGCTCAGCCTCCCTCGATCCATTGTTGGTCAAGATACGATTATTCACACTAGAAGACCTGAATCTTGGAAAAATCTCTCGACCAAAGATGCCGCTCTTCTGGACTTTCTTCGTCAAGGCGGTAAAACAAGTGAACTACCTCCAAAAGAAACAGTAAAGCAACTGCTGAAGCATTTCGATGAAAAACATCAATTTGAACGTCTTATTCAAGTTGCAGAATCAGAACCTCCGCGTGTCAGAGCTTTACTTGGAGCTATAGGACAGCAAATTGGTTGTCAAAAAGATATCCTTGTTACTTTGAGAAAAAGTTTAAACCCTCTTTCTAAATTTGATTTTGGAAATTTAATCGCTTTGAAACACGCAAAACAATGGCAAGCAAAGAACCCAAAACCTCATGAAGTTATTTGAACATCCAGACTTTGAACAACAATGTCGTATATTGTGTTTTGGATCATTTCCAACTTGGAAACAAGTACTTCAACGTTTTCATGAAATCCGAGAATTACTTTAGGTCGATGCATATGCAGTCCACGACGCACGCGCATATTAGGGAAGAAATTCTCGCCTTTTTGCCCAATAAGCAAGCATTCCACGTCGCGCTGCAGCTCTACTCTTATCTTTACCTTCCTGTGTCTTTGCGACTGTTGATAAACCTCCATGCATTCGACAGCGGCCATTAATCGGTTCTCCTGTTTTGGAGTCCACCACGGCTTTAGCTTTGCAGGAACGACCCTTTCGGCAGTTAGCACCACATAAGGGTCGGTTCTTTTTCCATGAACTTTCGCTTTTCCAATGAGCCGAATGATAAATATCTAACAGCTGAGCTTTTTTGTGATTGTCATAACTCCAAGGCTCCCAAGGTTTATACTCCCATGATCGAACCATAATCCCCCTCTGCTGATAAGAAATAACTTACCACCAATAATGCCCTGCCTCTCTGGTCATTATTTTGAATTTTTCATCTTGTTCTTTGTGTTTTCTCATCGCTTTAATAGCCCTCTCCTTTGCTTTATCATTGCCTTTTTCTTTGGCTGCAAGCCACCGTTTAACATGGTCCATATATTTACGGGCTCTTTGATTTATGAGCTCCTGAACCTTCTCATGATCGCAAAAGTCATACTTGTCCATTTGGGTACCCCCAATCTTCCGCGCAACAGCTGAGTTGCAGGGCAGTTGCAATAATTGTTGCATGTTTCATATCAAAATCCTCTATGGCCAAACATTATCCGTTGCGCCGTCGTTGCGTTACCTGTTGCGCGTTTTATCAGAATGTTGCGTGTTTCATTCTCTAGGGTGTACAACATGCAACACAGCGTTATTTGTTGATTTTCCCTTCCGCTTTTGCCTTCTTTATAGCTCGACAAACAGTCGATCTATGCACTTCAAGTTCTTTTGCAATATCAGCTTGTGTCATTCCTTCGTTGTACATGTCTATAATGTCTTCATCGTTTCTATTTTCAATGTCCCTACAACTCCAGATCAGCTTTGACTCATTAGAGAGGAGCGCTGCTTCAAATGGCTTGGCGTCATCTCCGCCAAATCCCCTGTTCTTTTCAAAATGAACCTCAAACTTGGCTCCATCTGATGGAGAATACTTTGGAGGGCGTCGCAAGTTAATTACAGTATCGAGAACATCTTCCTTTTCGGTGGTTTCAGTTAATAGTTTTTGCTTCTTTTCGGCAATTAGTGAAGGGCAAATGTCTCTGAGAAAGTAGTGACCTAATTCCTTTTCCCACCATTGTAAATGACCTCTTTTAACGACTGAGATTTTTTGCTCTTTAGAATAGCGTTGCACGGCCTCTTTGAAAACATGCTTTCTTGACTCAGCGACAAGCTGGTTTCTTCCACAGCGCAGCTCAGTTTCAGTTTTCTGAATCCAAAGCTTGGCATCGCTTTTTCGATTGAAGGTAGCCGTTAATCTTGGACCAGCACCTTTAAGTTCCACTTCAGCATAAAATCTCTTGCTGCCATCGCTTAAATCTCTTTCTCTAATATGACCCATTTTGACTCCTTTTAACCCGCAAGGAAGATGTATAGTCCTGAGGACGGTACGACCTTCTCTCTCGAGAATTAGCTGTTTAAAAGGGAGTGCTAATGTAAAATCCGGACTATATCCGGACTATATCCGGAATAGACACTCCAAATTGGCACCTCAAAACAATTTTTGAAGCACCCGTTTGGGTGATTTAAGGAAATCTAGAATTCCGGACATATTCCGGATCATTTACGCCGGCAAGAACGTAAAAGGTTTGGCCAGAGCCGGAGCGTTCTCGAACCAATTCATCGAGGGAATGAAGCTTCTCTATGAGTTAGAACCCCTGATCAAAGTCAAACCTTACCTCACAAACCAGTGGGAAAAGAGTTCTAGTCTGGTTAAAAACGCCTCTTGACCGAGCAAATCCCCTCTCTTGGCATTCCCTACTATGAAATAGAACCAGGGTCCTTCGCACCATTTTTATGACTTCTCTAAACTCTTGAACATAAAATCACAAATGCAGTACATTCTGGACTGTACTTATTGACTTAAGTCAAACGATCTTTGCCTTTGATTGGGCCCTTTAACTCTTGATTGAGAATTGGATTTTATTAAATTTAATTATAGGAAAAAATTATGAATGAAAACATCGCTATTTTCAAATCTCAATTAGACTCTATTTCAGCCGATATTAAGCACATCCAGGCATCGCTAAAAGATGCTAATATTCCGTCCGAAATCCGTCATTTCTGCAAAAAAGAAGCTTCAATCGGTAGCTTTGGCGGATTTGAAGCCTCTGGATTTGGCCCAGGGATTGAAACCACAAAATATCTCGTTTGGAATGTATATCAGAACAATGGAAATCAATCTGATTGGTATTTGTTATACGAGGAGATTGAACAAAAGGTAGCATTTGAGGGCGACTCATATATTCCTGCTGGTGACTTAATAACAAAAGTCAGAAAACCTCTGATTGAGTGTAAAGCACCCATCAGAATTGAAATGTATGGGTTTTTAGGAGGTTTCATCGAAGAGGTCTCAAAGAGACTACAATTGCAAGATTTTAAAGAAACGCAAAGAAGAGTACATAACGCTATTCGGCAATTCCTATCTCTGCAACCTGAAGTAAAAGCAAATCGTAAGGAGCTAGAGATATGAAATTTGAGTTGGTAAGTTACAAATCTGGGAGAAGCAAAGAAGCTTTGATAAAAACAGAAGTGACCATCGAAGAACTAGAATACCTGTATGGATTAGTTGATCGAGAGCTCATTATGAGCGATGCCCTTTACGGGTTTGCGGGTGGTACTAGAAAAGAACGCTCTCTTATGAAAAAAATGCATGAGAAGCTAGATAAAATGATTCAGTTTCGAAAGACGCCTAGGAAGGAAAGCCTATTGGCCTGTTCGACGACTAAAGCGGAGGATGAATAAATCCGTATTTCTAGAGAAAGGCTGATGCTTACAGATATTCTTCTGTACCAATTACAACATAAGTTTTATTGTAGAAGTCTACAACGATAGTTCTTCCTCTTATAAGGACTAATCCCCTAGGAAGGTTTCTTCCCACTTCAATAAGACCTGCAGAACAAACACGCAGCCTTTCTCTCACTCGATTAATTGACTCTGTAGTAAATACTATCACTGGGTAACGGGTCTTGTTAACAGAGATTCCAAAGAAAGGAAAGAATTGAAGATCTGGGTCTGCAATGTCGTCTTCGATTCTTAAAAGGGGCTCAAATGCTTCTCCCGGTTTCAGCATTGCATTTGCATTTTTCATTAAGCTTGCCATAACGCATGGCAAATTAACATCAAGAGACCTATTAGATTTCGAAGTTTTTATCAGTACAGAACACATGTTTTCCATAGTTCGTCTAGCATAATCATAAAATTCTGGTGAAATAGCGCTGCAATTTAATAAAGATAGAAATACCCGAATTACAGAATCGCTCACTAATGTTTCTATAAAATCTGAATATAAAATATTATTTTTTGTTAAATTTTTCCCATACCTGAGAACTGCTTTCTCCAGACAAAAAAAGCTTCGAACGAATTTATCTTTCTTTAAGCTTTTATGAGTCAAAGAACTTATTGATTCTTTAGGGAATTTTTTCAAAAACCCCAATCTAAATTTATTCTGCAATTCAAAGTATTTTTTTAATAAAAATTCATACTCTATTGCTTTTTTCTGTGAAATTATCTGCTTGAATTCATCTCTTTTCTTAACAATTTCATTTAAAAACCCACTAATTATCAGTTTTCTCGGCTTGTCATTGCTTATTATCTCCACAAACTGCTTGTTAGTTATAATTCCTCGGTCAATATTAAGAAGATATTTATTATGAATTTCCTTCAAGAATACAGCATACTCGGACCGATCCTTCGCCTCTTTTTGAGAGCGAATTTCGGTAATCACTGAATTGTCGTAAAAGACTCCGGACATTTGGTCCTCTTGAATTTCCACCTTCGATTGTGTATGCTGTGCTTTTATTTTTCAAAAGAGATCCCTGATGACACAGAAGAAAATTTGCCTTGCTAGCGATAACTGGACACCGGCGCACCCTCTGATTATCAAAGCCATTACTGAGGCAAATGAAGGCTATGCCCCTTCTTATGGTTCAGATGCCTGGACTGAAGAAGCAGGGAATCTAATTCAAAAGGCGTTCAAAAGCAAATGCAAAGTCTTTATTGTCCCTACCGGCACAGGCGCGAATATCTTTGCCCTTAGACTTTGCTCCAAAGCTTATGAGTCGATTATCTGTACGGATATTGCTCATATTCAATATCAGGAGTCCGGTGCTGCTGAAGCTTTGGTAGGATGCAAACTTCTAACAGTGCCAAATAAAGAAGGCAAAATTACACCGACAGAGATAGTAAAAAAGCTAAAAAGAGAAAGAGCCTTTGGCAAACACTCTACATCTCCCCGCGTTTTATCGATTACTCAACCTACCGAAGTAGGCACAGTTTATACTCTTGAAGAACTAAGAACACTCGCGAAGCTATGCAAACAAGAGAATCTTCTGTTTCACGTTGATGGAAGCCGCCTGTATAACGCAGCAGTTAGCTTAAATACATCACTACATGAAATTACAGAAGCCGCTCAGGTCGATATCCTATCTCTTGGCGGAACTAAAAATGGATTGATGGGAGCAGAATCTCTGGTGATTTTTAATCAACATTTGCAAGATGGTAGTGATCACTTACAAAAGCAAATGCTGCAATTACTTTCAAAGATGCGCTATTTGTCTGCCCAATATATTCCATTCTTTAAGAATGATTTATGGCATACACTAGCTACTCAAGCAAATCAAAAAGCGCAAGAACTTGCCTCTATCATCCAGTCTACACCCGGTCTTTCTTTGAGCTATCCAGTCGAAACTAATCAGGTTTTCTTCACTGCACCTGCATCATGGATTCCACTTATCCAAGAGAAGATTTTCTGCTATCCTTGGGATGCGGAAAAAAATGAAGTTCGTTTTATCTCCTCTTGGAACACTTCAGAACAAGACGTCAAAGAGATACATTCCATCCTCTCCGAGATATCTAAGCATCCAAAATAAAGGACCCTATGACAGCCCTCCTCTATCTCGAAAATGCTTATCTCAAAGAAATGGAAGCAACTATTATTGAAGTTGGAAAAGAGATCGATGGGCAACAGAGATGGCTGCTCGTATTGGATAAAACTATTTTTTACCCTAGAGGAGGCGGTCAAGCAACTGATCAGGGATTTCTTTTTACGGATACGTGGAAAGGGAAAGTAGGTCAGGTGTTGCTAAAAGAGGGCAAAATTCTTCATTACATGGAAGGAGATCAACCCCCACCTGCTGGAACGTTAGTTAAAGGAACTCTAGATTGGAATAGACGCTATCTCAATATGCGCCTTCACTCAGCAGGACACGTCGTTGATTTTGCGCTATACCTACTAGGGTATTCTCCGTCTCCATTGATGCCTTTTAAAGGGGAACATGAAAAAAAGCCGGTGATTTATTATCAAGGAACAATAGAAAAAGATTTCCAAGAGGAACTTGAGAAAAAAGCCAATGAACTCGTTGCTCAGGATTTACCCTTCTCATTTCGTCTCGTTGACACCCAAGAACTCGAGCGTGAAACCATTTATCTCCAGCCAGGTTTGCCAACAAACAAGCCTTTAAGACTTTTAACTTTGAAAGGAGTAGGCAGCGTTGCCGATGGTGGCACTCAAGTTAAGAGCACATCTGAGGTCGGACATATTTCCATTTTGCCTATCGAGCAAAAAGATGGCGTCACGTTAGTTCGTTATCGAATCAATTAATCAAGAGAATGAAACAGCTTGATGAGCTAGCACTTTTTGTGAAGTGAACTCATCTCGCAAATCAGTGGGAAAAGAGTGCTTTAGTAGCGAAAAGAGCCTTCTAAGCAGAAAAAAACGGGTTTTCGCTTCCCCTCGGCTTTGTAAGAAAAAGACAGCGCTATTTCTTACAAGCATGATAAGCCTATTGAGAAACCTCAGAAAATCACTCGCATTTTCTTTCTTCTTTTGAAGCACAAAATGAACATCAACATAGAAAACCTTGACTTCCATGAATTTCTATGTTAATTTCCATGTTAAAATCTCAACTGAGAGGCCGCAATGCTAGAAGAGCTTCTTTCAAAGAATGAAGGGAAAACACTCGAATTCAAAGAAACCACGCAATCTCTACAAAAAATTGTGCAAACAGTGATCGCTTTTGCTAATACGGCTGGCGGGGTGTTACTTATTGGCGTTAGGAATGAAACAAAAGAAGTTATCGGATTGTCAAATGTTCTGCAAGAAGAGGAAAAAATTGCTAATGCTATTGCAGATTCTGTCACTCCTCTGCTTATCCCGAAATTACAGTTTTGCTCTTGGAGAGGAAGGGATCTTTTAATTGTCACCGTTCCTTATAGTCCAGGCTTATATCATTTGAAATCCAAAGGGGAGACAGAAGGAACATTCGTAAGGCTTGGATCAACAAATCGTCTAGCAGATGCTCACATCATTGCTGAAATACGCCGATTAAAAGAACATACATCCTTCGACCAACTGCCTGACTGTAAGTTCTCTACTGATGATTTTGATTTTGATTTAGCTAAAGAAATGTTTGGTGCCGTTGGGAAAACGTTTACTCACGCAAAAGCTAAAACCCTCGAATTATTTACTGATTATCAATCTGAAACATATCCAACAAAAGGGGGTCTTTTACTTTTTGGAAAAAATAGAGATAAGCTTTTTCTAGATCCCCTTGTTAGGACAATCCGCTTTGAAGGTGTTACAAAAAACACAGCTATTGATGATCAGGAAATTAGAAGTCCTCTTCCTCAAGCATTAGAAGAAATTCTGGTGTTTATCCGTCGTCATACATCTGTCAGATCTTCCATAAAAGGACTTAGACGCGAAGAAACACCACAATACTCTCCTATGCTTCTTCGCGAAGCGGCAATGAATGCTTTAGTACATGCCGATTACGCAAACCATAGATCTCCGATTCAAATTGCCATTTTTGATGACCGATTAGAAATGACCAATCCAGGGTCATTACCATTTGGCTTGAGTCTTGACAGCGCACTTTCTGGCGTTTCCCAGCTGAGAAATAAAGTGTTAGGAAGGGCCTTTCGAGAGCTAAAATTGACTGAACACTGGGGATCAGGACTTAAACGAATGCTGGACGCTTGTCGACATCAGCACATTCCTGCGCCAAAATTTGAAGAATTGGATCATTTTTTCCGGGTAACTCTCTATCCAAAATCAACCAAAAATGTTCCTTCAGCTTCATGGCAGGAGCCTATTTTCCAGTATCTCCAAAAACACGAAAAAATTAATGCGAAAGTTGCCCAAGAAATCTGGAAGGTAACACGCCGTACCACCACCACTCGCCTTAAGGAAATGTGTCAGGAAGGATTACTTGCAGAAATATCGACAAGCTCTAAAGACCCCCAAAAGGTTTTTGTGCTACCTAAACATAGAAAATAACATAGAAACATCGGAAACTTCAAGACTTCTATGTTGATACAAGTCGTTCATAATCAATGAATTATAATGGATCAAAAATGAAAGAAAGAACATTAAATTTTTCCGAAAGAGAAGGGTTAAAACCACTACCAGATGCCTACCAGTTAGAGGAGCTATCTTATGAAGTCCGTAATGAACTCAAATACATTTTTGAGGAGACATTAAATAAATTTTTCGGGTTTTATCGCGAAGGGGGCGCCATTCCCGACTGGCATAAGATCTTCAAAGACTTTCACATTCGCTTCCTTGAGCTTCCGATTGAAGCCTTTTATCCAGACAATACTAGAAGCCAGTTGTTTGGACTAATTTCGGTAGGCTCATATAACGAGACACTCGACGCTCTAGAGTTTTTTATTAATCACTCCGCTTTAATTACCCATTCTCTTGGCAATGAAATTTCCGATCTCTTTGAGCGCAGACAAGTAGCTTATATGTTAGTTGAGCGCGATAAAGACAGGAGGTTTTTTGTACCTAGAGCCTCAAAAGAAGAGGGTATCGCCTATTTACGAGCTATAGAATCGCTGACATCGGATCAATTTGGGGGTGCTTGTAAAAATCTGATAGAAGCTGGATATCACCTCGCTAAAAAAGAATATAGCAAAAGCATCCGAGAAAGTATCCATTCAATAGAATCTATGATTAGGGTTCTAACAGGAAATAAGAGTATCAAATTTTCTGATGGAATGAGAGAGCTCAACAAAAAGTTTTCATTACATCCTGCTTTCGGAGAAGGATTGATAAAATTTTATGGATTCTCCAGTGACGAAGATGGAGTAAGACATAGCTCGATTCAGGGAACAGAGAGTATAGATGAAGAAACTGCCTTTTATTTCCTCGGCTCATGCGCAAGTTTCATAACTTTCTTAATCCATAAGGCGCGCAAGCACAAGCTAAAAGAAGAACAAGACCATGCCTGATAAAACAGAGAAAAAACAGGGGAAATTTAGAAAGGGGCGCTCTGGCAACCCTCTTGGTAGACCGAGAGGAATAAGAAATAAAGCAACCATCGCAGCTGAAGTTCTGTTTGAGGGTGAGATTGAAGGAATCTGCCGTAAAGCCATAGAGGAAGCTAAACGAGGAAATATCCAAGCAATCAAGCTTGTTCTGGATCGCGTTCTTCCTCCTAAAAAAGAAGCCCCTATATTTATTGACTTACCTGCCATGAAGACCAGCTCGGATATTTTAGAAGCAATTCATAGAGTAACCCAAGCTATATCCCATGGAGAACTCTCTCCTACAGAAGGAGATTGCCTAACCAGAATCATTGAAAGGCAAGCAAAAGTGATAGAGATGAATGACTTTGAGGAGCGGCTTAAGAAATTGGAAGACCGTCAAATTCATGAAAGCCTCCAGTAAAAAGAGACTACAAAAGCTCGAAGAAACACTGAAAGCAAAACCTCATCCTTTAGATCCAGTTATAATTTACGACCCTGAGGCTCCTTTGCCGAACCTCTCACAATTCGGCGATCAATTTGTAATCCTTCTGCCTGATAATCGAAGACAACGATCTTGATTCCAATTTCCTTTTACACAAATATTACATGCGTGTAAGATCTATATTTTTAGGAGAAGTTCATGCTGCGGAGAAGGACTTTCATAGGTCTAGATGAGGAGAAAGCGAACATTCCTGACCGAGGGGATGTTTTTTTGAGCCATGTTTACCATATCTGTCAGTCTGAAAAGATCCAGGATTTATTGACGCTTTTTAGAACGAGAACAGCTTACTACGACATGGATAAAGACTGGCGGTTTTACCGTGTACTTAGCCACTGGGACTCAAAAGGTCTTATTGAATGTGAAAGAGAATCGATGGATGGTTGGAGAAAATTTAATCTGATCGAGGCACTGTGGGTCTCTGTTATTCAAAGATTGCGTCATTTGAACACTTCTTTAGGCGACATCGGTCATATAAAACCAAACTTCTTTGAAATGATCGATTGGGAATGCCCAATCTCATTGGCTGAATATTATACTTTGTGCGCTATTTTTCTAGAAAAGCCTACGTTTTTTGTTCTGGCTCCGTTATGGCGTGATTTTTTCTTCTATGAAGAGCTACAGACAGCATTGGCAACAACCCTTTTTGAATCATGCATCATTGTTCATCTCAACCCCCTCCTCAATAAGCTGCTCCCGAAAGAAGGAGTCAAATCGCGATTTCCCTTTGAAAGCGGGATTACCTTTGAGCAACAAGAAATTCTCGAAACTCTTGCAAAAGAGGACTTCGATAAGATCACTTTTAGAAAAGAGAAAGGCAAGATCTATCGATGCGATATTGAAAAGGGATTTGCGCCTGATGTCTCTGAACATGCTCTCAAGCAAGGGCACAAGAATTTGACCATCACGACCAATATAGTTGATGGACGAACTGCTTCTCGGACAAGAACGATTAAAAAACACCTTAAAGGATCTACCCAATGACCCACCAATATTTCGCACGGTCAACTACTGTGTTTTTAAAATCGAAGACTTCTGCTGATGACCTCAAAAGAGTCTTGCCATTCGTCAAGGTAGTTCATGCTTTCAGAAGAGAAAGCCATGGAGATTCTCAATGGTCATGAGAGGAAATATTCTCGCAGCGAAGTGAAAATTATTAAAGAGTTTATAGAGAGAGTCTGTCAAATTGAATATGAAATACTCTGCGAGAGATCAAAAGCCCAAAACAGCAATCATTTACACACGGGTATCGACCGACGAGCAAGCTGAATATGGTTTTAGCTTAGCTCATCAAGAAGATCTCCTACGCAAAGAGTGTGCCCGAAGAGGGATTCATGTTGTTGCTCACTACACGGATGAGGGATACAGCGCTAAAGATTTCAAACGCCCCTATTTTCAGCAGCTACTTGAATACCTGAGGAGACATAAAAAACAGATTCAGTATCTGTTTGTAACGAAATGGTGCCGATTTTCAAGGAACATTGAAAATACCATTCTAATGAATCGCGAGCTACTCTCTTACGGGACACGTGTCATCACGCTAGATGATGGAGAAGAGTCAGACAATCCGGCAAATTTGTTACTCACGATGCTGAACATGACTCTTCCGGAGATTGATAACCGCATCCGGTCAAGAAACACAAAGTCAGGGATTCTACGTGCTCTCAAAGAGGGCTATTATCCCTACGGATACGCTCCCATAGGTTATTCTAAAGACCGAAGTGCTCTAAAGACTCCTTTGCTTGTTCCAGATGACAAAGCTCCCCTCGTTCGTGAAGCTTTTGAAGTCTTTGCTACAGGTGCTTTTCCTATTGAAGATGTTAGAAAAGCATCCTGGAAAAATGGACTCCGATTGCAACGCAGTCAATTTGGTCAGATGTTTAGAAACCCTGTCTATGCAGGAAAGCTTTATGTTCCAGAAACCACAAATGAAGCAGGATATCTGGTGAAGGGGGTTCATGAAGCGATTGTTTCAGAGGAATTGTTCTTGAAGGTGCAAAGGATTTTAAATAAACGTACCGAGACTAACTTTTGTTTGCGCACGAGAGAAAAGCTGCGCGACGAACTCCCCTTAAGAGGCCATTTAACATGCCCTGAATGTGGGAAAACATGGACGGGAAGCATTTCTTCAGGCAACGGCGGAAAATATCCTTACTACCACTGTGAAAGATTATGCAAAGTGCGCGTCAACGCTGATTTTGCTAATGAACGTTTTCTACAATTTCTAGGCACTCTACAGCCACCTCAGGAAATTATCGATCTCCAAATGGCTATGATGGAAGTGCTATTTAAAGCAAAAGAGGGTGATCGAGATCAACAGGTTCACAAGTTAAGAATAGAAATTGAAAGGCATAAACAAAATCTTCTAAAGCTCGATCAACAGCGATTTCTCACAGGAGAGATGGATGCTGATTCTTATAAACGGCTGAAAACGCATACCACTGAGCAAATTGATCGGCTAACGATCCAAATGAGTGATCTAGAAGTCGCTGATACTGCATTTGAGAAATATGCCCGCTATGGAATGAGTCTTTTGAAGGATTTGACCTGGTATTTTCAGGAAGCCGAGCCGCAAACTCGAAGAAAATTGCTTGGTTCGATCTTCCCTGCAAAATTGATCTTTCAAGATGGAAATTATCGAACCAGCGCATTGAACCCAGCGCTTGCACTTATCTTGCAGAAAAATAAGGGGTTAGGAAATGAAAAAGCCGAAGACATTAACATTTCTGAAAATGTCTCCGGTGATGTGGCCAGAACTGGAATCGAACCAGCGACACAAGGATTTTCAGT